>JAWAPZ010000001.1:114214-214946 GCA_038894195.1 Candidatus Pacearchaeota archaeon | reverse complement strand
CATTCCCATTGCTCGACAAACAAGCAATGCTAGCTTCTCTGAGGTTAGCCACTATACACAAAAGAATGTGTCTTGCAAAATTTGAAAAATATGTTGTTTCTTATGTAATCGCTGGCTCTCTTGTGAGAGGAACAGCAAAAAAAACATCAGATGTTGATGTTTATCTTGTTATTGATGATACGGACGTCAAAAGAATGTCAAGATTTGAGTTGAAAGAAAAACTTCGTGCTATTATCTGGAGTTATGCTGTTCAGGCAGGGGAAGAAGCCGGTGTTAGAAATAAATTGAATGTTCAAATTTACATCTTAACTGATTTCTGGGAAGCTGTAAAGGATGCGCACCCAGTAATATTTACTTTCATTCGGGATGGTGTTCCCCTCTATGACCGAGGCGCATTCATGCCATGGAAATTACTTCTTAAAATGGGAAAAATCAAGCCAAGTCCAGAAGCAATTGATCTGTTTATGTCTTTAGGCGAGAAAGTTTCTGAAAATGTTAAGCATAAATTAAATGATATAGTCCTTGAAGACATTTGGTGGGGAGTAATAACCCCGAGCCAAGCAATTTTAATGTTATACGGCCTAGCACCGCCAACACCCAAAGAAACCGTAACTTTAATGCGTGAGGTACTTGTAAAAAAAGAGAAGCTTCTTGAAGAAAAATACGTAAAAATACTCGAGAAAATAGTGAGCATGTATAAAGAATATGAACACACTTTTAAATTAACGATAACCGGCAAACAGATAGACGAGCTTCTTGAGGATGTTATAGCGTACATGAAGCGCTTAAAAGAATTGATGAAACAAATTGAGGATAAAGCAGCAAGCAGAGACATAAAACAGCACTATGACCAAATTATAGAACTTATATCACACGTTACTGGAAAAGTTTCTCAGAAAAATCTAATACAGAAATTTAAAAAAGAACTTATAGATAAAAAAAGAATTTCTTCAAGAAATCTAGGCTTGCTTCACGAGATTCTTGAAATAGTCAACAAGCATAAAAAGAAAAAAGCAGATAAGCACGATGTTTCCAGGATGAGGAAGGCAGTTCATGAGCTTTCCTCGGCATTGTTAGAGTATATACAAAGAAAAGAGCTCATCGATACACAAAAAAATAAAGCGGATTTTCTATACG
Source organism: Candidatus Pacearchaeota archaeon (assembly GCA_038894195.1). Classification (GTDB taxonomy): domain Archaea; phylum Nanobdellota; class Nanobdellia; order Pacearchaeales; family UBA284; genus JAWAPZ01. Next base: position 213,809 of record JAWAPZ010000001.1, on the reverse strand, counting down.
AATTTGAAGAACAAGGAAAAAAGATTAGAAAGCATGGGCAGATCTTTATTTTTAGTGACACAGCTTTTTTGATTCCAGACATTGCTTCAGAAAACATAAAGAAAATTTTTGGAGGAGAACTTGTTGAATCAAATAAAGAGGAGCTTAAAAAGTATATTAATAGGAAAGGCGAGAAAAGAATAACCCCCCAACTTATAATGACTTTAAGAAAATTCTTCCCTAATTTTGAGATTGTCTTTTAAAATGAAAGCTTTGGTTGTTTCTTTTAGAAGAGGAAAGAAAAATTATAAGCCAAGACATTTCATCATAGAGGTTTCAGGAATAGATAAACTGGATAAAGCCAGGGAACTGATTGGCAAACGAGTTTCTTGGGAAAGTCCTGCTGGCAAGAAAATTATAGGAAAAGTAACATCAACACATGGCAACAGAGGAAAGTTACGTGCTGTTTTTGAAAAAGGATTGCCTGGCCAGGCAATAAATACAGAAGTTGTTATTGAATAAATAGGAATGTTAAAATCGATATAAAAATTTATAAAAAATAAAAAAGAAAAAGTTATTTATTCTTCTTCATCCTCTTCGTCTTCATCCTCTTCCTCTTCGTAATCCTCTTCGTCATCCCCAAAATCCGAGTCTTCATCAAGATTGATTTCTTCTTCGACCTCATCATCTGCATCGAATCCACCCATTTTTTTACCTCCTAATTTGAAATAGGGACTATTTTTTTTAGGAGTAAGGATATATAAATCTTTCTAAGAGAAAATCTTTAAAAAGCCTTACCCTTTACCTTTTCATGCAAACCAAGTTACTTGTTGACGCAGGTGAGATGAAGCCAGGGCCTGCTCTGAGTCAGAAGTTAGGACCCCTTGGTATTAATATAGGTAAAGTTATTTCAGAAGTGAACAATGCAACAAAAGAATTTACTGGAATGAAAGTTCCGGTTATTCTAGATATTGATACTAAAACAAAGGGAATAAAAGTAAAAGTTTTGACGCCGTCTGTCTCAGCGCTTCTAAAACGAGAAATTGGTATAGAGAAAGGTTCACCCATGCCAAACCAGATCAAAGTAGCAAACATTCCTATCGAATTGGTAATAAAGATTGCTAAAATTAAGGAAAAAGATATGTTAGTTTCTAGTTTTAAATCCGCTGTCAAAACGGTCATTGGTTCTTGTCAAAGTCTTGGTATCCTTATTGAAAGTAGAGATCCTAAAGAGCTCCTTAAAGAAATTGAGGAAGGACTTTATGATCATCTTCTAAGTAAACAAGTAGAAGAAGTTTCTAACGAAAAACTTGTGAGGCTTGCTAAGGATTTTGAGCAAGTTAAAAAAAGACAGCAAGCGCTTCTGAAAGAATTGGAGGAGAAAAAAGCAAAAGCGACAGAGGGGGCTGCAGCAGCGCGAACAAGTGAAGCAATTGCAACAACCGAAAAAAAGGAGGAAGAGAAAAAGTAATTTTATTCTTTTAGATTTTCAGAGAAAAGTAAACTCCCAAGGCCTTTATCTTCTAAATATATTCTTCCAGAAGTCATCCTCTCTATAAAAGAGCTAATGCCGTTACCTACACCAATTTTTCTTATTGCACAAGGTTCAATATAATCACACCAAGCACAGTGGAATCCATAAAATGGAGTAAAATCTTGTGCAATTATTCTAGCATCTGCACTTTTTATACATTGTTCAAGATATCTGTAATCTTCTTCACTTCTTTTTGTAGGGTATATTTTCATTTTTCTTAAATCATATAGTAATAGGCCTTCCTCTTTTTCTCCAGAAATGGTTCTATACGCTTTGCTATATAATGTGAATTGTAAACTTCGGTGGAATATCTCCTGTTGAACAGGATTGTCCATATCTGTAAATCCCGTCTTGTAATCTGTTATTATGGTTTTTTTGTTTATTACATCAACACGGTCAAACTTTCCAACCAGCATATATTCTTTTGTTTCACCATTTTGTTTTACTTGAATAGGGGCCCTAAATTTTTTTTCATACCAAAACGGTGCTGGCCTGTTTCTGTGCCTATCCCAAAATTTTGATAAAATAGACATGCCGATAAGAAAAAAAATTTGTTGTTCTGTTTCTATCCTTATACCGCCTTCGGCCAATTCTAATGCTTTACTGGTAGGCAATTCTATTCCAATTTCTTTAAATTGCTCTTTTTGAAAATTAACATTATAACATAATTTTCTTGGTGGTCTTTCATTTATCATATTTATCAAGTTACCCTCTTTAATAATTCTAAACCCTTTTTCTGAAAAATTTTTTGCTTGTTCTTCTGTTATTTGGATTCCTATATTGGAAAAAAGAACTTTTTGCTTATAAGGAGTACTAAATTTAATTTTCTTTTCATATTTTTTTGGAATTAGTTGAAACCAATAATACCACCAATTTTTCAGAAAATTTTCTTTCGATTTCCAATTTTTTTTATAAAATTGCTCTAATTGGTAATGAATAGCTTCACCAAACACTAGATGTGCTGATTTTTCTACTTGTTCGTGCTCCACATACTGTAAGAAAAAAGCAAAAGGACAACCATAAAATGTGGTTAATTTAGATGCACTAACCTCTCCGATTCCTTCTCCAAGTTTAACCATTCTTTGTCTTCTTTTTAAGTGTTTATATAAATTTAGGTAATTTTTTAAATATATTTTTCTTAGACTTTTCAGGGGCTGTAGTATAGCTTGGTTTAGTATCCGAGTCTTGGGAGGGCCATCTAAAAAGCCTCTGAAAAGAGAGACTTGGCAATCAAGACCACTCGAGACCCCGGTTCAAAAATAGAGGACCAAGGTTCTTTATGACCTTAGTTCATGAAAATCCGGGCAGCCCCATATCAAAAATGATCCCAAAAACTGAATTAAGATACTCTTTAATTTATAATATACAGTTTAACCAAGATTTTGATAAAAAAGATCTATCGGATTTAAAAAATAAATGCAAAAATTTTGAAAAACTATACACAAAATACATTAAAAAATTATTACAAAAAATTGAGAAATATTCTGGAAAGTGGAAAAGAGAGTATATTCCTATTTATATTGTAGAAAGTAATCAAAAAAGTTTTTCAGATCCGCTGACTCTTAAATTCCATCAAGACGCAAATTTGATGTTTGTTACCCTTGCTCATGAGCTTTTACATAATAATCTCAAGATAAAATGGAGCACAAGAAAAGAATTACATCAATTTATGGAACCCCTACTAAATAAGATCGTTATAGAGCTTAACAAAAATTTTGAATCTGCTTTAGACGAACTAAATAATATCATCTATAAAGTTTATAACTTTTAATTTAAGAAGTTTTAAAAACCTCTTAAATCTAGATAAAAGATGCCAAAAGAAAAAAAGATTATAAGAAAGTTTGGGCCGAGGTATGGCACCAAAGTCAAAGCAAAATGGTATGAAATAGAAAAAAAACAGAGAGAAAAACAAAAATGCCCTTACTGTAAGAAACTACGAGTAAGGAGGATTGCTAAAGGAATCTGGCTCTGCGATGCTTGTAAGAAAAAATTCACTGCTGGTGCTTATTTTACAAACATTTAAATAACTAACTAAATGTATAATCTTTATAAAAATAAATGTATTAACTCAGCAAACTGTGCAAGAAAAGATTTAAATCACAAAAATTAATTAATAAACTTAAAAAATGGTCGTCTATAAGTGTTTTTTTTGCGGCAAAGAAATTTCAGATAAAATTCTAAAAAACAGGTTTTCTTGCCCTTATTGTGGTGGCAAGATCTTCTTTAAACCAAGAATCGCAATAAAAAGAGTAAAGGCAGTTTAAAATGAACAAAGAGAACGAAAATCTTTTAGAGCAATTACAAGTGACAGAGCACAACTTACAGAATTTAGCATTACAAAAGCAAGTATTTCAGTTAGAGTTGCTTGAGGTAACCAATGCCATAGAAGAACTAGAAAAGATGAAAGGGGAAGAAGTGTATAAAATAATAGGGTCAGCAATGTTTAGGGCTGAAAAAAATGAATTAAAAAAAGAGCTCAAAAAAAAGATAGAGGTAATGGAACTAAGGATAAAGGCTATAGAAAAACAAGAAGAAGAGCTGAGAAAAAAGCTTTTAAAAGCAAGGGCTCTATTTTTAAAGCAAAGAAAGGTTGAAAAAAAGTAACAAAAAATTTATAAAGCACGAAAACTCAACTTTAAAATGTCATTTTTAAAAAAGATCTTTGGATCTGGAGAAGTTTCGTCTGGTGGTGCAGATTATCTTGAAATAGAGACTGGTAGAGAGTCCAAAAAAAACAAGATAATCTTAAGACCGTTTGTTTTGAAAACTTTTGATGACACAAATAAGATTCTTGAAGTGTTGCGTGAGGGTTACACTATTGTCATTATAGATATAAAACCTTTGAAAAGCAAGGATGTAATAGAATTAAAAAGAGCAATCGCTAAACTGAAAAAAACAGTGGACGCTCTAGAAGGAAACATTGCCGGTTTTGGAGATAATGTGATAGTTGCCACACCTTCTTTTGTTGAGATCTATAAAGGAGAACCAGTAAAAGTTGAGAAGAAACCAGCCGAAACATTATGAGAGTTCTTTATATTCCTGTAAGACAGAATATCGATCTTTCTCAATTTGAAAAAGAAATAGATAAACTTCCCAAAAGAGTAGGTCTAGTTTCAACAATCCAATTTATAGATTCAATTAGAGAGATTTCAAGAATTTTAAAGAGGAAAGATAAACAGGTCTTTATTTCAGGTCAAGGGATGCTACTTGGTTGTAATTTAGAAGCTGCAACAAGGATCCAGGACAAAGTATGCGCTTTTTTATACCTTGGTTCTGGAAATTTTCACCCTTTACAACTAGCTTTAGCGTTGAAAAAAGAAAAACCAATCTTCACTTTCAATCCCTTAGCCGGGAAGCTCGTAAAACTTGATTGGCGAGAAGTTAGAAAAATCAAGGCAAGACAAAGAGGTGCTAGAATAAAGGTTTTAAGTTCAGATAAAATAGGAGTTCTAGTTTCAACAAAGCAAGGTCAATGTAAACTTGATGAAGCTTTAAAATTAAAAGAAAAACTTGAAAAACAAGGCAAGAAAATCTATTTATTCCTTTTTGATAATTTTCAATCTGAGCAACTTGAGAACTGGCAAGATCTGGCTTGGCTTAACACCGCTTGCCCTGGTCTAAGCTTAGAGCAACCAAAACTTTACTTTAGTATGGGTGGGTATTAGAAACATTAAAAAACACTAGTTTTTTCTTTTTATTGAAGTTATTAAACCAAGAAAAAAGGAAAAAATTCAGAAATGAAGAATGTAGAAAAACAAAAAGGGAAAGGAAAAAAAGCAGCTAGAAGAAGTGGGGGGTTTCTGTACGAAGCTGAAAAAAAACTCCTCATTAAATGGGCAGAGAAATTACCACTTTTTTTTACACCGGATAGGTTAACCGCGATTGCATTGATCGCAGCAGCACTTATAGGTTTATCTTTCTATCTAGCCCGTTTTAGTAAGTACTGGCTCCTTGCCACCGTCGTATTCTGGTTTATTCACTGGTGGGCAGATTCTTTGGATGGTACAGTAGCTAGAGTAAGAAAAATAACAAGAGAGCGTTATGGTTACTACCTCGATCACTTATGTGATATGTTGACAGTAGTGATTGTTGTTTTAGGAATAGGATTTTCGGGTCTGATGCAGATTCACTGGGCCCTTAGTGTAATAATAGCCTATTTTTTTGTTTCAATAAATACTTATCTTGCAGCCTATACCCAAGCCAAATTTAGTGCAGCCGGGGGTGGTCTAGGGGCAACAGAAGCTAGACTTTTGATTGTTATACTAACTTTAATTAATTTCTTTTTTGGGTTTCCAGTCGTACTTTTTAAATTAAAATACTTAGGTGTAATAACCTTATTTGATTTAACCGGGATAATAGCCCTAGCATTGCTTGTTTACGCTTCTATAAGTGCAGTAATTAACAACCTGAGATACTTGAACCGGATAGACAAAAAGACATATAAAGAAATGAGTTTAGGTGAGGTTTTTGAAAAATTTGAATTTGTCAAAAAACTGCAAGGAAGTGACCTTGGAAGATTCCTAAGCGGCGAAGAACTAGAAAAAGAAATCAAAAAACTACCCAGCCTTTTCAAACAAAATATGCAAAATCGAGAGAAGTCGTAGCATAAGAAGAAAACTAAGAAAATAAGTAGAGAAAAAATATATTCTAAGATTTTTTAAATGAAAAACGCCGCGACCAGGATTCGAACCTGGATATCCTTTCGGAAACACGCTCTCCAAGCGTGCGCCGTACCATTGGGCCATCGCGGCATAAAAACAATAAAGAAGAAGAGATTAAAAAATTAACTGATTTAATAGTTTTAGCATTGTTCTTGCATTTTTCAACATATTATGGTTATTATTGAAAAAAATATAAACTTTTTCTGGTTCAATTTCTTTTATCTTATTTACGACTTCTTTTAGCTCGTTTTCAGAATAGTTGTGGCTATACCAAGAATCGCGACCATGCATTCTTAAGTAAATTATTTTGCCAGGAAAAATTTTGTTCTGAAAATCGGGTGAGTCAAGTGAGACGAGAGTTATTTCTTCACTAAATTTCTTAATATCCTTTTTGTCTAAGCTTTCAATCAATTTTCTGTTTCTTAACTCTAAAGCAAATTTTTCATTCAATTTAGTTTGTTTTGCAAAGTTTAGTACTTTTTTAATATCAACGAAACTTGGAGGCAACTGAAACAAATAAAAATCAATAAAAGAATCGATAGGTTGGAACAATTCATAAAAACTATGCCAAATTTTAAGTGCTTCCTTATTAAATTTATACACATGTGTAACGAGCCTTGTAACTTTTATACTCCATCTCAGCTCCTTCCCTTTTTTAGCCCAACTTTTTATTTGATTCGGAAAAGGAAACCTATAGAAAGAAGCATTGAGTTCAATAGCATTTAACTTAGAATTTTTAACATACCATTCAAGATTTTTGTCTTTATTCCAACCATAGAACCAACCACTCGTGCCGACATAAATATACATAACTTAATAAAAAGAAGCGGATTAAAAAAGTTTTTCAAATTTTTTTCCCGTTTACGGATTGAGCACCTGAATGAAAAATTTTTAGTCTTTCCTATAAATCTTTTGGCGTATTATTTTAAAAAGCAAATAATATTTAAATAGAATTGTGATATTAGACACATTTCACAAAATACCAAAAGGTAAAATGCAGGTCATAAGTGATTTACACATTCACTCTCGTTTTTCGAGAGCAACCAGCCAGGATTTAACAATTCAGAATTTAGAAAAATGGGCAAGAATCAAGGGCCTTTCGCTTCTTGGCACAGGTGATTTTTCACATCCAGAATGGGTTAAAGAGTTAAAAGTTGAGCTTAGCGAAGATGGCTCAGGAATTTTAAAAACAAAAAAAGGTTTTTCTTTTATTTTGAGCAATGAAGTGTCACTAATTTACACACAAGGCGGTAGGGGTCGTAGAGTCCATCTTATCTTACTTGCTCCTAGTTTTGAAATACTAAAACAAATTAATGAATACCTGACAAATAAAGGCCGTCTTGACTATGATGGAAGGCCAATCTTCAATATAGCTTGCCCTGAATTTACTGAAAATTTAATGTCAATTTCAAAAGATATTGAAATAATTCCAGCTCATGCTTGGACTTCTTGGTTTGGCATATTTGGTTCAGCAACAGGGTTTAACTCAATGGAAGAAGCCTTTATGGGTCAGGTCAAGAATATTCATGCTTTTGAGACGGGGATGAGTTCGGACCCTTTAATGAACTGGCGTCTCTCGAAACTTGATAATTATACTATAGTTTCGTTTTCTGATAGTCATAGCTACTGGCCATGGCGTTTAGGAAGAGAAGCAACTGTTTTTGACTTATCAAGATTGACTTATAGAAATATTATTGAAGCACTTCGTGAGAAAAAAATTGCGTTCACAATTGAAACACCACCAGCTTATGGTAAGTATCATTTTGATGGTCATAGATTCTGTAAATTTTCTTGTTCACCAGAAGAATCTAGGAAAAGGAAAAATATATGTCCTGTTTGCAACAGGCCATTAACTATTGGTGTTTTACATCGAGTAGAAGAACTTGCTGATCGTGAAGAAGGATTCAAACCAAAAGAAGCAAGACCTTTTAAAACTTTATTGCCATTACATGAAGTTATTTCAATGGTTTTACAATCAACACCCACAGCTAAGAAAGTATGGCAGGAATATAACAATTTAATAAAGGCATTCGAAAATGAATTTAATGTCCTTTTAAACGCTCCTTTACAAGAGCTCACAAAAGTAACTTCTGATAAAATTGCAAAAGCAATAATAAAAAACAGAGAAGGTAAGATAAAAGTCAAGCCAGGTTTTGATGGTCAATATGGTCAGGCAATTCTTGAGGAGCAGAAGACACTAGTGTAAGAGATAAAAAGGGGTATTTATATCCTTCAACATAAATTTTATTAATAGAAAGTTACTTGATAGTACAATATGAACTTCAAATTTATTGTTTAAAGGTTTTTATAGCATGTCTACATTTTTATAATCTAAAAGCCCCCATAGTTTAATGGATAGAATACGAGCTTGCGGAGCTTGTGATCGCGGTTCGAGTCCGCGTGGGGGCATGATGTTTTTTAAAACGACAATTACATCATAATAATTATTTTAAATCCTTTCTCTGTTTTGATTTTATGAAGATTCCATTAAACACCGAAAAACCCTCAAAACAAGATTATTATTATGCTTTAGAGGAATTAGTTTCAAAATTTAAATCTTTAGGCTCAAATGAAATATACTCTTTATTGAATTATGGTTCTTTGATTAGTGATTCTATTGTTCCGGGGAGAAGTGATATAGACCTATGTTTAATTTTAGAAAATACTACTACAAATAAAGAATTACTCACTTCTCTTGGCAACATTATCAAAGAAATAGTAAAGAAAAGAAGAACGTCAATTGAACTGGGAATTTATGATAGAAATATTATGAAAGATGGAAGATTTTTTACATATGGAGAAAATTTTAAAAAAGAGCTGGAAAAGGGTAAAATAGTTTATGGCGTAGATTTTAGACCAGAACTTAATCTAAAATCATGGTTTCACGTTGTAGAGCAACATATTGGTTTTAATCTACGGTGGTTAAGAAAGAAATTTGTAGAAGCTCCTTATGATATTGAAACACATTATGATACTTTTGCAAATAATTTTAATTCTTTTTTAGTAAAACTAAAGGGCCTTAAAACAGATACTAGAGCATATACTGGAAAAAAGATTTCTAATTCTGCTATTGAAGAAACAGTGGAGATAGCTTTTGATTTCAATAAATTTGACAAGATACGTAGAAAACCAGAGTTAGCTCTCGATATTTGGAAGACTGGTCTTAGTGGTTATGAAGAAATTGTTTTAGAGATAATTAATAATTATACAAGACCAAAACAATCCTTATAGTCTGTCCTAAGGTTTACAACTTCCACACGGACTGTAACCTTTATCTAATGCTTCTTCTCTGGTTCTAAAGCATAAAAGATTTTCTGGCTTTATTTTTTTGGCAAAAGAGCAAGAACATTTATGAAACTTGTTAGAATTCTTTGATGCAACATACTGTGTGCCTTGTGGGCAGCCTAATGCAATACAAGAGTTATCTGTAACATTATTAGAAGTAGAGTTATTATTTGTAGAACTATTAGATATATTCTTTATTGTTTGATTTTGGCCTAGTCTGCTCCATAGACCTATCCTATTTTGTATTGCAACATTTTCAGCCCTTCTTATTTCTTGTTGATATTTGTCTGAATCGTATAATCTCGATATGGCAAAACCCTGTTTTATTTGTTCAAGATTGATTAAAGAGCCATCAAGCCAAACCCATCTTAGAAGTCTATCATATTGATCTTTGTCTTCTCTATCTTTTTCAAGATAAACTTCTTTCATTAAAATTCTTTCTTCAAGATAATTCTTTGCTTCTTTATAATAAGGTTCGCCTTTTTCAGGAGTATCTATACCGAGAAGTCTTACTGTGTAGCCACCTTGAATTATGATAGTGTCACCGTCTATTACTTTTGTGACAATTGCTTTTTCTTGATTTGTTTGTTCTTGTTTGGTTGTTTGTTGTGTAACACAACCTGAAATTAAAAGAATTGAAATTAACAACAAGATTAAGATCGGTTTTTTCATTTTATGGCTGTGAGGGGAGTCGAACCCCCGACATCGAGCTCTCTCATTAGCTGCAAGATTCTAAAGAGCCGCAATGGTTTTTATTATGAGACTCGCACTCTACCGCTGAGTTACACAGCCAAAATTCTAAAGAATTAGATTATTTTAAAAGTTTTGCTTGACAAATATAAAAAATAATAAAAAAGAAAAAGAAAGAAAAACTCGCTCAGCACGCTGGCCTTTACCAAGTGCTTCGTTCGTTTTTCTCAGAACTATTTCTTTTCTAATGTTATTTCGATGGTAGACACATTAACTTTCCTACCTTCTTTGTTTTCGAATTCTTCGCTGTTAATTGCTATGTCTTTCACCGTAATTCCATGCTCTTTGAGAAATCTCTTTGTTGCAACTTCTGCTACATCCACTGCTCGGCTGATAAATTTACCTCTTGCTTTTATGACCACTTCTTTTGCTCCTTTTGTTGTAAATTGCATCACAACTCCCGTTACATAGTTCATGAACGGTTTACCTCCAATGAAGACAACATTTTCATCTTTGTCTGCCATTTTTTTACCTCCATGATTTATTTGTTTCTGTTCTAAGCAAGTGCATATGCTTAGTATGATTTTTTATTTTTCAATCTTGTTATGTAACCAGCTATTTTATTTCTTGTTTTCTTATCGCATTCTACAAGCTCTTGAACACGTAACTTGTTTTCTTCGAATTTTTCTGTAAACAATTCATTGTGCTCCTCAAACAACTTTTTCGCTGTTTTTTTGATCGCTGTTGATTTTACGCGACCCATTTTACAATCCAACTGCTCTTAAAAGTTTATCTATTTTTTTATATTCTAGAGGGTCTGTTTTTGAATTAAACCAACACACCCAATATCCCCAATTAATTTCAAGAACACCATTTTTATATTCACATGAATCAATATCTGTGTATATTTGTTGTATATTTCCGCTTCCAGTATTCATTCTAAAATATAGGTATATTTCATCTGGAGACTCTCCATGTGTTAATATTTGTTTTGTGACAGGGCATGAACCTAACCTCACTTTTATCTTATTTCCATCTTGCATTTCCCTCAATTTGTTTTGCCACCCGAGTTTTTTATCAATTGTTTCACTCATTTTATTACAACTTTTTCAGCCACCTCGGCATTTTTTATTTTTATATAACCACTGTATTCTGATTCTTGAACTTTTTCAGCCACGCAATCTATGCGTTTCTTGAAAATTGGCCCATCTAAGACAATTGTGTCATAATGACCCCCTTCTCCACCAATATGAAACCCAAATTTTTCTGCTTTTAGTTTCAAATCTTTAAATCCTTGTTCATCAATTCTTTTGCCTAACCATTCCATCCCAAGTCCTTCAACTGCAAATTGCGCAATTCTAATATCATAGCCTTTAACAATCATTTCTTCCATGAGTTTGTCATGGTCGAAGCCAGAATGAGAAGCAAAAACTTCAATGTGTAAGGGCATTAATGCGTGCTGTAGTGCTTTTATTTGGGTTTCTTGTAAACCAACACCTCCAAGAACAAGTGCATCAACTTTATTTTTTCTAACAATTTCTTTAACAATTTCAGCCTCTTTTTTAGGGTCAGCAACATCACACGTGGTATAAATATGTTTCAATCCCAAGGCTTTGGCAAGTTCTGGAGTTGCTTCAACACCACCGTAATGAAACAAGTAGCAGTCTGTTCTTGTTGGCTTAACAGATAATAAGTATTCAATTTGCCATCCTTTTTGCTTTGCAAATTCAATTGCATAAACACTATCTTTTCCACCTGAAAACAAAATTGCAACTTTCATTTTATTTTAGTTTAACACACTCTTTAAAGTAAGTATAACCTGAACCACCTTGGTCGACAATATGAACGTATTGCTTATCCTCAAATTTTACCTTTCCAAAAACTTTAAATTTTTTATTTCTACTTGTGTCTATAATTTCATATACCTCAAATCTATCTTCTAGTTTGTTTTTAATTTCTTTATTCATTTTCTCTTGTATCTTCCTCTGCTTTCAACTTTTTCAAGTTGTTTTAAAACAGCCTCGCGATTTTTGTTTTTGTAGTTTTTTATTACTTCTTCAAAGTAGTCTTGCCAGCTTTTAAAATGTTTCGATTTTAGTGCTTCTTTTAATAAATGTAAATCAACTGCTTTGTCTTCTACTCTGGCTGAATGAAAACCTAGACCAAAATCAATAAAATATACTCTACCTTGTGAATAGATCATATTGCTTGTTGTTAGATCACCATGAATTATGTTATTTTCATGCAATTTTGCAATACATCTTCCAATAATTCTACAAACTTTTATGGCTTCTTTTTTTGGCATTCTGTCAAGCCATTCACTTAATTTTTTTCCTTCAATAAACTGCATTTTAATTTTAAATTTGCTTGTTCCAGAAACTTTTGGAACATCGATGAGAGCACGAGCTTTTTCAAGAATTCTTGCCTCGCGTTTCGTTCTACTTGTTCTTAATGCAAGATCAAGTTGTTTGTGCCTGTAACTTTTTTTAATTCTATCCTTAACTAAAGTTCCATTTTCACGAGTCAGCATTGCTTCAGCTCCTTGTGCAATCATTTTTTTCATAAACAATAAAGCAAGATTAGCTTTAAATCTTTTGTGAACGAAACCTTTATAAACAGACTTAAAGTTAATGCTGAATAAGAAGGAGTTAGTTTAACGAATTCTTATAAGTTTAGAAAAAATGAATGGGAGGATTTTTAAAATGCCGTATGGTGGATTTAGACGAGGATTTAGAAGATTCGGTCCTAGAGAGATGCACAAAATAACTTGCAGCGAGTGTGGAAAAGAAGCAGAAGTCCCTTTCAAGCCCAGAGAGGGAACACCTGTTTACTGTCGCGAATGCTTTATGAAAAGAAAAGGGATAACACCAAGAGAAGAGCAGAGAGAAGAAACAGTTGAAGAAAGTGAAGAGGAATCAGAAGAAACCGAAGAACCTGAAGAAGAATCCGAAGAAAGCGAAGAAACTGAAGACTAAGCTTTCTTCTGAGCTTTTTTTAATTTTATTTTTATCTTTTTATAATTGATTCTTGTTGGTATAGTTTTTATAATTTAAATTTTAGTAACTTTTTGCAATATAAACGGTAGCGTTTGTTTTTTTTTCACAAGAAACACATTTTCCACTGGCTTTTTCACCAACAATACAAATTATCTTTGCACCGCTCTTATTTTTTATAGAGTCTTCACATTCTTGTGAGCCGCACCATTCTGTTTTAACGAGTTTTTTATTTTTTATAGCTTCAAGCAACTCCCGTATATTTTTTGCTTGAACTGTATTTTTTTTCAAACTATCTTGTGCTTTCTTATAAAGAGAATTATGCATATCCTCTAAAATTTTAAGAATTCTTTTCTCTAATTCCTTTACTTTAATAATTTCTTTTTTTAAAGTATCTCGCCTCACGATAACAATTTGTTTTTCTTTCAGATCTTTAGGTCCAATTTCTAATCTTAAAGGAATTCCTTTAAGTTCAGAATCATTGAACTTGTAACCAGGCGTGAAGTCTCTTTTGTCTATTTCAACTCTTAAGTTTAATTTCTCTAAATTTATTTTTATTTTTTCAGCTTCTTCCAGAACTTGTTCTTTTTCTTCATCGTTATTGAATATTGGCACAATAATTATTTGTGGGTCGGCAATTCTTGGGCTAATCACAAGACCTTTATTGTCAGAATGCATCATGATTGCTATACCCATACTTCTAGTTGAAAATCCCCAAGAGGTTTGCCAGACATATTTTTCTTTCTCATCTCTATCTTTAAATTTTATGTTAAAAACTTTAGCAAAGTTCTGACCAAGTAAGTGAGACGTGGCTCCCTGAGCTGTTTTGCCAGATGGTAAAAAAATTTCAAGAGTCAGAGTTTTTTCAGCTCCAGGAAACTTTTCTTTTTCAGTTTTCCAGCCTTTTATAACAGGAACAGCGTACATTTCTTTATAAACACTTTCATAAATATCTAATATCCTTAAAGCTTCTTTTTCAGCCTCTTCCTTGCTTGCAAAACAACTATGACCTTCTTGCCACAAAAATTCTCTTGACCTTATTAGAGGAACAGGATTTTTAAATTCCCATCTAACAACATTACACCATTGATTTAGACGTAAAGGCAAATCTCTATAACTTCTAATCCATTTTGCATAAGAAGGATACATTATTGTTTCACTTGTAGGCCTTATAGCAAGTTTTTCTTCAAACTTCGTATTACCATGTTCTGTTACCCAAGCGACTTCAGGCTCAAATCCCTGAATATGTTCTTGTTCTTTTTTTAAGAAAGACTCTGGAATAAATAAGGGAAAGTAAACATTCTTGACACCATCCTTCTTTAACCTTTCATCCAAATACTTCTGAACTTCTTGCCAGATTGCATAAGCTTTTGGCCTTAAAACATAACAACCAGAAACTTCAGTATAAGAAATTAACTCGGCTTTTAATAACAACTGAGAATACCAATCTGAAAATTCATCTTTTTCAGCACTCAAGCCAAGATCTTTTTTATTTTTTTGATTTTTCATATCTTTTTTAAGAGAAAGAGATTTTTAAATTAATCGATTCATTCTAATGTAAAATAAATCCTTCTTCTTTTTGCGCCTTTATTCTCAGCTCCAAGAAAGACAAGCCTGCCTATTTCTTTAGTGCTTGAAACATGAGTACCACCATCAGCTTGTTTTTGAAATCCCTGTATTTCAACTATTCTTACTTGTTCTGGCTTCTTATCAAATCCTTTAAGAAGCTTGAACAATTCTTCTTGTTTTATTGCTTCATCATAAGGCAAAAACGAGATTTTAATTTTCAAATCTTTTTTGATAATTTCATTTGCCTTGTCAATAAATTCTTTCATTTTTCCTTTATCAAAAGTTTCTAGATCAAAATCAATTCTGCTTTTATCAAGATCAAGTTGATTTCCACTTATTAGAGCACCTGTCTCTTGTTCTATAACTCCTGCAAGAATATGAGATGCAGTGTGCATCCTCATCATTTTGTAGCGCCTTGACCAATCTAAAGAACAAGAAACTAGATCACCAACTTTTAAGCCTTGAGGATTAATTTCATGGCTAATTTTTTCATCAAATTTTCCAGTGTAGATTACTTTAAATTCTTTTTTATCTTGTTGTCTTATAATTTTACCTTCATCCCAGAGTTGACCACCGCCTTTAGGATAAAAAGCTGTTTTATCAAGAACAATAAATTGTTGTTTGTCACCTGAAACTTCAATAACTTGTGCTTGCCATTCTTTTAAATAAGAATCTTGAAGATAAAGTGCTTCTTGTTGCATTTTTATGAGTTATCTCAAAATAAATTTCAATGCTTTTTTATTTTCTATCATAATTTTTAAAATTTAGAAACATTTAAATAAATTCTTGTTCTAGGAACTTTATGATTGAAAAGAGGAATTTTTTATCAATTTTGAAAAATGCCAAAAGGGCACTCAAGGAGAGAAATGTTCTTCTTTTAAAAGAAATGTCAAATAGAACAATACATTCTGCTTCTTTGTATCAAGATCCTGACGCTGTTGTCATTGCAGTAACAATTTATACTTTAAGTAAACTTCTAGAACGAGAGAACTACAGGAGTTATCCAGAGTGGAAACCTTTTGTTAATACCTGTTTAAAGTTTCTTGAAAAAGCAATAGAGTGTCTTGAAAAAGATAAATTAGAAGGTTTTAGAAAAAGCATGATAAGTATAAGAGAAGCCATTGAAGGAATTGGCTCAAGATTGAAAACTTACATACTTGAAGTTTTTAGAAAAGCAGCAATAAATAAAGCTTCAAGAATTTATGAACATGGGATTTCAAGAGCCGAAACTTCAAGATTGCTAGGAATAACCCAATGGGAACTTGCCGAGTATGTTGGAGCAACCTGGATAGCCGATGTTGACCTTAGCATAACCATGCCGATAGAAAAAAGAATAAAAGTTGCTGAAAAACTTTTCAAATGAAAAAATGAAAGCCTTAGTCTTTGATTCAAGCTCAATAATAACTCTTGCTTTGAATGATTTACTTTACATACTTGAACCCCTAAAAAAAGTGTTTGGTGGTGACTTTTATATAACTAAAACAATCAAAGAAGAGCTTATTGATTATTCCATACAGACAAAAAAATTTATGCTAGAAGCATTAATGATACAGAACCTTGTAGAAAAAAAAATTATTAAAGTTTATCAGCAGAAAGTAGAAATAGGAAAATTACTTAATGCAGCAAATAAGATTTTCAAAGTTGATGATAGGTTTGTTAACTTGATTCATGAAGGTGAAGCTTCTTGTCTCGCATTGTATAAAACGCTCGAAACAGAAAAAAAAGCAGTAGTGATAGACGAAAGAACAACAAGAATGCTATGTGAGGCCCCAGAGCAATTACATAGGTTATTAGAAAAAAAGTTGCATACCAGGCTTAAAGCAGATAAATTAAGTTATCAAATTTTTAAAAACATTAAAATAATCCGTTCTAGTGAGCTAGCATTTATAGCTCTTAAAAAAAATATCATAAAATTTAGAGCTTCTAAGCAAAAAATTTTAGAAGCTTTATTGTATGCTTTAAAGTTTAAAGGATGTGCTATTTCAACCAAAGAGATTGAAGAGCTGTTGTAAAAACATTTTTAAACTTTATTAAACACTTTTAAGTATGGCTAAAAAAACAAAAAGAGGCAAAGTTTCTGGAAAAAAATCAATGAAAGCAAAAAAGATACAGCAAAAGCCAACCCCTCTAACAGCAGTGCACATACTTGGGATAGTTGGTGGGATAATTACTTTACTTGCCGGAGTTTGGTTTTTAGGGAATTTACATGGATTGTGGCATTTTGAACCTTTATGGACGAGTTTCGGTGATCTTGGGATAGTCAACATTATTTGTGGCATAATCTTAATTGTTGCAGCGGCAAGTTTGAAGAAGAATTTTTTGAGAGCAGGACTAGTGCTTTTAATTTTCTCAATAATTGCTTTATTTGTACCACCCATGGGATTAGTTGTAGGTCCAGTGCTTGCAATAATCGGAGCAATAATCGCTTTTGTAAAAGCAGCTCAACCAACAAAGAAGTGACTTTAATAATATGTAAAGAGAAAGAGTTACGCCTTTTTAAATACAGAAATTAATTCCTTCTCGCTTAACATAGACTCTTTTCCTGTTTTCATGTCGCGAAGTTTGAACTTCTCTAGCTTAGTTTCTCTCTCGCCAACGAATATAACATAAGGAATTTTCATTGCATTTGCGTAATCAAGAGCTTTAGAAATTTTGTCCATAATAAAACAAGAAATTTGTTGTTTTCGTAATTCTTGAGCAAGTTTTATAGACTTCTCATCTTGATTAATAGATATCACTAAACATCTTATTCCTTCTAACTTAACATCTACGCTACTTAATCTCTCCAAACCAAAAGAAATTCCAGTACTTTGAATTCCATTTATAATGTATGAACCGCCACCAGCAATACTCTCTTTTTGATTTTTCAACTTTATTTCAAAAATACTTCCGCTATAATACGAAAGTCCTCTTGCTAGTGATGGGGAAAATTTAACCTTGACATTAAATTTTTTGCAATAATTTAATAATTTTTCAATTTCTTTGTAAGAAGAATATTTCTCAAAAAAAGATTTTGGTTTTTTGAAAATTTTAATCAATTTTTCAGCCCCCAATTTCTTTAAATTATTTCTAACTTCTTTTTCAGGTAATTTATCAATTTTATCTATCTCTCTAATGACTTGTTCTTTTTCTTTAATTTTCTCATTTTCGAGAATTTCATTTAAAAGTTTTCTATTATTAATCTCAATTTTGTATTTAACTTTTAATTCTTCAAGAATTTCTGAAAAAACCTTCAGTACTTCAGCCTCATCACGAATCGTTGAACCAACAACATCAATATCACATTGCGTGAATTGCCTAAATCTATTGCTAGAAACTGGTTCATCTCTAAAAACTTCACCGATTTGGTATCTTCTATATGGCAATTTTTTATTCTTAGCAAGTCTTTTAAGTTGGAATGTAAATTCGTATCTCAAGGCTAGATTTCTTTGACCTTTGTCTTTTAATCTAAAAATATCACTTATAACCTCGTCTTGCGTGTTGTTTCTTTTAACAAATCCTTCATATTCAACTATTGGAGTTTCAGCTGGTTCAAACCCATATATTTTAAATTTTTTTGTGATAATTTCCTTAATTTTTTCTCTTTTCAAAGCTTCCTTGCCAGTAAAATCTCTAAATCCTTTAACTGTTTCTTCCATTTCATCCCCTTTTCTCAATTTCACTAGTTCTTCTTCTTTTATATAATTTACTAGTGGGTTTCCTTTGAAACCAATTATTTTTTGAATATTTTTTATTTTTTTACTTTTTTCTTTATCATTTGAAAAAGTTTTATATCCACAAAGAAAAAGTATAACAGGCAAGAGTCCCTCTTGAGGGATATACTTGCCCGAATCTATTATTTCATTGTCTTTTACATTGCAACACATAGAGTTTTCTCCTAACAAAATCCTTCTGAATTGATTGCAACTAGGACAAATTGCTCTTACAGGGGTTTTTGTTTTCTTTAAAATGCCATAAACAATCTGTTTGTTTTTAGACAACACCTCTTCAAGATTAATTGTTTTTAAATTTGGATAAAAAAATTTAACTAAATTATTCATAATTTCTCTTACATTCATAATCCCAAAAAAGGGAAGCCCTTCCGGAACAGCAACTTTTTCTATTTCAGAATTTAGATTTACGTTCCTTGATTTAATTTTTAGCTTAATTTTTTTACCATTATACTCGAATGTTCTTTCTTTTCTGGACAAATCAAAAGGATCGAGGATAGCCACAATTTTTTCTTTCGGGGTTCCATTTTTTATTGCTAGCCCATATTTCTTCTTTTCTAGAATGTTGGCTGGAGTTCCTCCAATATCTATGAACAAAATCACGACTTTCAGTCACCATGTTACCCTCCAAACAAATAAATTTTCTAAAGGGTGGCAGCTGGGAGTTGAACCCAGGCCTCAAGGGCCACAGCCTTGCACGCTACCGTTACGCCACAGCCACCATATTTATATTTACAATTTTTAAAATTAAAAATCTTTTGAGCCAAGGAATAATTAAATGAAGCAATTTGACTCAACCCATTCAATTGTTTCTTTTTGTTCTTTATCTTTTTACTAGAAAGAAAGGCAAAGCTAGAAGAATTTTCCTTAGTTGTGGGGGGACCTCCCTTGCTTTACCATAAAAATAAAATAGAGAGTATCTTTAAAAAACTTTCTATTTTTTCATCCAACTAAATAAATTTTCAAAAAATCCTTTTCGTTCCTCGATTTTCTCGCCGACTAACTTAGCAGCAATTCTTTTATAGCTTCGAGCAGCTTTACTTTTTGGCTTTATGTTTACAAGAATGTCACGTAACATAATAGCTTCTGAAACACTAGGATCTTCAGGAACAATACCTATTACTGGCTTTTCAAGCAAATAAGAAATATTTTTTATTTTCATTTCATTCTTTCCTTTTTTTCTCGTTACTATTACACCCGTGATCTTTTTTCTCATTCTTTCTGCAATTTTTATTGCTTTCAAAGCATCGGTAACAGCAGGCATTTCAGGGTTTGTTACTATAATTATTTCATCACTGTGCTGAATTGCCATGAGCGCTTCTCTACCTAAACCAGCTGATGAGTCTAGAATAATTATCTCTGCTGCATTTCTTAGTTCTTTAACTACTTTGCCAAGATTCTCTGGTTTTATATTTTTTAGAGCATCAATCGAAATGGATGCTGGTATCACTTTTAAACCAGAATGATGTTCGTACACTGCTTGGCCTATTTTTTTCCTTCCTTGCAAGACATGATTTAATGTTACCGGCAGTATCGGAGCTCCAAGATGCAAATTTACATTTGGTGTTGTTAAATTAGCATCAACAAGAATAACATCTTTGTTCATGGAATGTAATGCAGCAGCAAGATTTATTGCAGTGACAGTTTTCCCAGTCCCACCTTTTCCTGATGTCAGTACAACAACTTTTCCTCTTTTCATTCTTGTTTAAAGAACTTTGTATTTAAAAACTTATTTGCTAGCATAGACTTTTTCACAGAATTTGACAAAATCATTGAACATTTCATACCACTTCTTGAGCTTTTCCATATTAATCTCAATTTCTTTTCCCTGGTCTATTACACGAACAGCAACATTTTTTCTAAATTCGTGCTCTTTGATTTTTTCAAGGTTGGGCATTTTTCTAAATAAATCATAAAGATCGATAATATTATCTATTCCTTTATAAATTTTCTTAACTAAAATTTCTTTTACCTTTGGTGCTATAGGGATACTTGTTATTTGTTTTTTCTTTTTAGCTTTTTTTAACAACAATTCAATGCAAGATCCGGTCATTTTTTCCCATCTTTCAATTAAGTTCAAGATGACATCACCGCTCTTTGTGTATTTCAAGCTAACATAAAAAAGATGTTCAGCCATTTTTTGCTCTCTCCTTATTTCTTTAATTAAATTTTTCATTCTAGAACCTCTTTTCTGTTAGGTATAGCATTTTGCTCTAATAAACAAGCTAGTAGGAATCAGTTCATCTTATATATTTATCGGTTTTTTAAGTCAAATAGGATTTTTTTTAAAATCTGTATATATTTTTTTAATTCCTCGAGGTTTATTTCACTTAATTTAAGATCATTATCCATAAACACAAGTTTATTTCTTCTTAAAAACTCAAATGAGCTTGACTCTCGTTTCTCAAACATTTCTGTCAATCTGGATAACAAATTTTTGTATTCTTCATCAATGTTTTTAAGTTTTTGAATTTCTTCCTCCATTTTATTTTTTTCTTGAATTTCTAGAATATTTTTTAAACTTGCTTCGAGATTCTCAAGAATTTTTTTAAGTAGATTACCATCTTTCATTAGAGGATAAGTAACATAAGCGAGATGATCTGCAATTCTCAAAAAATTCTCTGCTTGCTCTAAGCTTTTCATAGAACTAAGAGGTTTTTGAAATATAAAATTTTTATGCTACTTGAGAATTAAATTTCTACTGCAATAAAGGTTCTTTCATGATTGACTTCTTGATTTTTTACTTTTCCTTCTCAAAAGTTTTGTGTTTTCTTTTTACTTCATCCGTTGTTCTAAACCCTTAAAGAATTCTTAAAAGAAGTTCAAAAGCAACAAGCGCTATGATTATTGCAATAACATGTGCTGGCTTTATCTTTAATTTGCTTTCAATTTCTTCACCATACCTTACCAAACCACCACCAGATGCCGGTATTTTTAATTCTTCTGCCATTTTTCAGGTAATGCTCCGACATATAAAAATGTTTGCAGTCAGGAGTAGGCCGCTTTCTGTTGGTCCTTTGGCTTTTTGCCCAAAACCGACCATGCCAACATCCGACTTCGCCTCTCGAAGAGTTGCACCAGCTGAGTTGCCCACGCGCAAAATCTAAGATTTTGGCGTGCCTTGTTAAAAAACAAGGCGTTTCATCAAGTCTTTCATTTCCCAGATCAGCGCATGCTTCATATCTCCATGAAAGCTGTGTCGTTTCTGTGGCAGAGCTTTGCCTCACGACAAACTTTCTTGCGAAAGCCAGCTACTTCATAAAGTCGGACAAAATGCTTGCCCAGATCTTTATGGGTGAGCGGACCTTCCTCCCACTTAAGTGAGACAGTCAGCCTCCTGACTACACCAAAAGCACGTAGTTTTTATTTTTAAAACTTTCCTCAGCTTTTAAGTGATTTATACATACATATTAAGTATTAACTAACAAAAATAAGTATTAATTAGAAAGCTTTAAAAGGTGAAAATACATACAAAATAAGTATGAAATTAGAAGGACAAATCAGAAATAAGCTTCGTAGGTTGATAGATACAGAAAAAGAGATAGAAAAACTTGAACTTAAAAAGAAAAAAGTTGTTAATTTTTTTCAGGCTACTGAACAAAAATACAAGCTTGGAGTGATAAGTTATTATGAATACAGAAAAAGACTCTCATTTATTGATGAAACTCTTGAAACTTTTCTTAAAAAAATAGACAAGGAGATAGAAAAATTAAAAAAAGAAATTCAAGTCTTGACTGAAGAAATTTATGCTTTAAGAAGAGAAGAACAAGAAAAAAGGAAAAAGAAAGTTAGAAAGAGTTTTAGGCTGGCATCTATTTTTTTCTTGCTCTTTTTTATTTTTTTCGTGCTATTTTTTTTCAGAACAGAAATAGCGAAATTAACTGGTTTTATTATAGCACCGCAAGAAAAAACCTATCAAGATAACTTGCTTCTTGAGTTTAATGCTTCACAAGAATATGAATGGCATCCTGAAAATTATGGTCAGTTAACCGGTTTAAAAGTTTCAGGAAAATTGACTTTGATTGACCAGGGTTCTGTAAAAATTTATTTTCAAGATAAATTAATTCTTGACAGCTCAAAACTTGAAACTAAATCTTCTCAAGCATCACGAAATTTAATAACAGGCTTGGCTGTTGAAGGTGAAGGAAGTGAAATTACTGAAGAAACTCCATCATCGCCAGAACTAGTAGAACATTCTTCTGAAACACCTTCAGAACCAGAACAAAGTGAACCAGAGGTGAATGAACCAACACAAGAAAAACCAGAAGAAAAAGTTTCTGAGGAGAATTTAACAGAAGAAAATATTACAGAAGAAGAGGAAGAACCAGTTGAATCTTTGCCAGAAGAAATAATAACTTACGAAATTGATTTTTCTCAAGTATGTATTGAAACCTGTGATCTTAGAGATTTAAATTTAACTGACAAAAGTTATATTCTGCGTATAGAAATTCAAGATGCTTTCTTGCATCTTGATTCAATAACTTATACAATCTTGCCAATAGAAAGCAAGAATCGAGCACCAAAACTTAAGAAAGAAATTCCAGATCAAGAAATTTTGGTTAATTCTTCTTTCATGCTAAATCTTTCAGAATACTTTTCAGATCCAGATGGCGATGCTTTAATTTTTTACTACAAAGTTCTTGAAAACGAAAATTTAACAAACATCACTATTAACGAAGAGATTTTTTTTGTAAGTGCTTATGATGTAGGCTATGAGAAGTTGATTGTTTCTGCTTCTGACGGTAATTTAAGTGTAGAGGGCAATCAATTTACAATAAAAGTAGTAAATGTTACAAACAATCCTCCGATTTTGTTAAATCCAATTCCAAACATCACGATTTTGAAAAACTCGAACATAAATTTAGATCTTGCTGCCTATTTTAAAGATCCTGACAACGATTTTTTAACTTTTAGCTCAACACATCCAGAAAACATAAGTGTGATCATAAAAGATTCTTATGTTACTTTAGTTCCTGAAAAAGATTTTGTGGGTAATAAAACTTTAAAATTTTATGCAAGCGACGGAAATTTTACTGTCGAGAGTAATGAAATTTTTATTAGTGTAGTTGAAATTAATTTTACTTGTCTTTTTGATGAGCCAAGAAAAGAAGATATAAAGCTTCCTGGTAAATGGTTTTTGAAAGAAAAAAATAGCCTTGAGCTGAAAGACGATGAGCATTCAAAAAAAGTAAAAAATACAGCAAATCTTGTTCAAGTCGAATGCGGAAACGCTTTGCTTTACAATCTTTCTCATGTTGCAGAAACAAAAGACAACATTGGCATAAGTTCTGTTTTTGATGTTGAAGAAGGCAAATACAGAATAAGTTTTTATGTAAGACCCGAGCTGCAGATTATAGGAAATAAAGATAACGGGTTTTCTATCATAATAGACATTTTAGATAGCAGCAATAAAGAAATAGAAACATATCCTCCTTTAGTCTGGAATAATGATGAAGTATGGGAGGCTGACCATACACAAAAAGAAAAAAGAAAATTCAGTGTTTCTGACTCGGGTCTATGGAAAAAAATTACTATCGAATTAGAGTTGCCAAAAAATTCTACCAAAGCACTTATCGGCTTTAGATCTGAAGGCATTGAAGATTATTTTGGTTATGTGCTCATAACTAATTTTTCTTTAGAAAAAATTTCATAAAAAATGAAAAAAACATTTAATAAAAAATTATCGGTTGTATTACTTTTGTTCGTATTTATCTTCTTTTTATCAATAAAAAACGTTTCAGCAACAAGAGGTTTGTTGGTTACACAAAATCAAAGCGCTACACCAAAGTACATGATATGGAACGGTAGCGCTTGGAGTTCTTTGGCTAGCGCGAATCCAGTTGGCAATACAATTAGATGGCTTGAACTAAAAGCAAATCCTGCAAGAAATGAAACAGTTCTTGCGACACTTGATGCAGATTCTGATATTGATGTACAAATATGGAATGGAAGCGGTTGGAGTTTGCCAGTAGAGATGACAGCAAGTGCTTCAACAAATGCTTATCGTTGTTTTGATATAGGCATTATGTCTTTGAGCGGTAAAGTTATGGTAGCATATGGAAATGGAACAGCTGGTTATATTGGCTACAAAATTTGGAACGGCCAGAGCTGGAGTGCAGAGCAAACAATTTCAACAGGCGGTTCTGGCTTAGTAAATTGGATAAGACTTGAGGCAAGAAGTGATAGTAATCAAATGATGCTTGTTGCAATGGACGCTGATAGAAGAATAGTTGCAATTCCTTGGAACGGCACTTCTTTTCTTTCTGTTAAAGAACTTGAAACTAATTCTGAAGTCGCTACAGTTCAGACATTTGATGTTGCTTATGAAGCATCTGGAGATGCTTTGATTGTATGGGTCGATGGTGCTTTAGCAACCCCGGAGTATATAACTTATAGCAGCACGGGGTCTTGGGGCACTCCTGGAACGGCTGGTTCTACTGGTTCAGCAACCAATTATTGGATTAGAACAGTTAATTATCCTGGAACAGACAGAATAATGATGTGCGTTGAAGTTTATACAGCCAATGACTTGTTTTGTCAAGAATGGAATGGCAATTCATGGGGAACTGTGAAAGGTGTTGATACAAGTATAGAAACAGTAACTACTTGGAGGCATATGGATATTGCTCCTGTTCAAGCTACGGGTGGTTTTCTTGTTGGAGTTGATGATAGCAATGTAGACTATTTTTCTGGTTATCAATGCACTTCTGCTGCAAATTGTGCTGCTGGTACTTGGTCTAGTTTAATAGCTGCGCCATGGGGAACAACAGACATCGGAACAGATGGTTCTTGGATTAATATGGATTATGATCCAGACAATAGCTCAAGAATCTTTGCTTTGATGCGCGATCAGACAGCGAATCTTGCAGTTTATAAAGGAATAACTTCTTGCACTACAACAACCTGCACTGCTGTTGAGGTAGCAAATGCTGTTGCATTAACTTCTGTAGCAACTTATGAGCAATTTCAGTTTGTTTTTGAAAAATTTGTTTCTGATAAGACAGCTCCTGAAGTAACACTGAATTTGCCTCAAAATAACTCATTTCAAGGTAGTTTGGTAACTTTTAATTGCTCTGCAGAAGATGCTGTTCAGTTAAAAAATATTACTTTATATGGAGATTGGTCTGGTTGGGGTGCAAAAAATTCATCAAGCATTTCGGGCACAAGCAACTCAAGTCAGTGGCAAAATACTTTAAGTGACGGCAAATATGTTTACAATTGTTACTCTTGTGATACGTCAGGTAATTGCAATTTTTCTGCAAGCAATTATAGTTTTACAGTTGATACACAACCGCCAGATGTTTCAGGAACACAAGTTAATGCTAGTAGTGTTTATACAAATGAATTTGTCTGTGTTAATGCAAATGTTCAGGAAGTTGGAGAGGGTTCTGGCATAAATAAAGTCTGGGTTTATATAACATACCCAAATGGAACTGAATTAAATTATTCAGCTGTAACAGAAATGTCTGATAATGGGGAAACATCTTGTGATGGCGCTCCAGGAGATAATAATTATGGTGTTGAAATAAATGTTGGCTCAACTCCTGGAACTTTTTATATTAATTATACATATGCAAATGATTCTGCTGGCAATCTTGGTGAAGAAATTCTTGGACCTTTGGAAGTTAGTGTGATAGTAGCAGCTCAAGCACCAACAATCGACGATATATCAGCTATTCCAGATCAAAGTATAACAGAAGCAAGTGTCACATATGTTACATTCTATGTTAATGTTTCAGATGCTCAAGGTTATGAAACTATAGATACAGTGAATGCAACTTTCTATCTTGAAGGCGAGGATTTAAGATACAATTCAAGCTGTGTTTTTGTCAATGCGATAAATGCAACTCAAGCGAATTATTCTTGTACAATAGGCATCTGGTATTGGGATAAAGCAGGAACATGGCAAGTAAATGCAACAGCAAATGATACAGATGGCTTGATTTCTCAACCTTATAATGAGAGTTTTTTACTTCTAGAAACAGCAGCATTTGTTCTTTCGCCAGTACTTATAAGTTTCCCTACAACAGCTCCTGGTTCTGAAAATGTAACATCAAACAACGATCCTTCTCTGCTTAACAATACTGGAAATGCCGACATAAGCACAATTCAGGTCAAGGGTTTAGATCTTATTGGTGAAACAAACAATGCTTATTACATACCAGCAGAAAACTTTACAGTAGACATAGAAACAGGTGGCTCGCCACCAATAGAGTGTGATGGTACTGCACTACAGAACAATACTTTTGTTGGCATTGCAGGAGCTAGCTTGCCTGCTGGAAACAATTCAGCTGGCCAAGGTCAAGAACAATTGTATTACTGTTTAAGAGAAGCTCCAAGCAGTTTAATTTCACAAACTTATTCGACAAGTACCCTGGGCTCTTGGATAATTAAAATATTATCATAAACAACTGAAAAAGGAATTAAAAACAAAAAATATAAAAATTAAAAATAATTAAAGACAATAAGCAAAAGAGGTAAATGAAATGAAAAACTTAGTAAGAATAAACTTGACTTTCGGAATGTTAGTAGCTATAGTGATCCTTACTTTATCAAATGTAAGTGCTTTTGGAATTACGTCACCTTACTGGAAAGAAAGGCCTCTTGAATTGGCTCCAGGAGAAATTGCAACAGTTACTCTACAACTGCAGAACATGGTTGGAAATGAAAACCTAAGAGTCAGGGCCGAAATAATAAATGGAACAGAAATAGCCGAGATAATAGATCCAAATAAAGAGTATTATGTACCTCTTGGAGTTAAAAATGTTACAGTCAATATAAGAATAATAATTCCAACTAGCGCGCCTGAAGGCAAAGAGTATACAATAGGGGTTGCTTTTACAACAATCAAGCCAAGCAGAACAGGAGGGGTAGAAGTAGGTACAAGCATTGAAAAATACTTTCCTGTTATAATTAAAACTCCAACTCAACCAGCTCCTGTTCAAGAAAAGAAATTCCCTACATTGCTAATTGTGGTGATAACTATAGTAATCATTGTAATCATTTTTATAATCTGGCTTCTAACAAGAAAGAAAAAAGAGACTAGAAGAGAGGAAAAGAAAGAAGAAAGAGAGATGGGCAAGAAAAAGTAATTTTAATTACCTTTTTGGACACCTCTATTTTTCTGTTTTATTTATAATCACTAATTTTAAATACTTTATTTATATAATTTTTTTATGAAAAAAAGAGTGTTCATTATTTTCATAATTTTTTTATTTATTCTAGTTTTTCCTTTAACAAATGGAATTTATATTTCTGGTGAAGCTACTTCAAATCAGATAAATGCATCAATTACAGTTGTAAGTATTGCACCGACAATTTCAATATTTTCGCCAAAAGAAAATAGAACTTATAGAAGTCAGAACATTTTATTGAACTATAGTGTTTATGATGCTGATGGTATATCTCTTGTCTGGTATAATATAGACAACGAAACCAATATAAGTTTAGGAAATTCGTCAAGTGGCCAGACATATTTCAACACCTCAGAAGGAAATCATATCCTTTATTTATATGCTAATGATACTCAAGGAACTCTAAGTTCAAAAAGTGTTAGATTTTTTGCAAATAATTCAAAGATCATTGTTATTTACGAAAATTTTCGTCAAGGTAAAAGAGGCAACTCAACAGATTTTGATTTGCTGAGTGATGAAGAATTAGAAAATCTTTCTGGCATGACTCTTGAAAATACAGATTATGGTAAGATTTTATGGCTTGAAAATGTAAATGTTACAGCAGATGTAGACCCAAATGATAGGATAACAACACTAGATTACAATGTGGTAATTGCGAATTCTTCTATTTTTGTTAATGAAACCGGGTTGCCTAACTTGAATAAGAAGGCGACTTTATGGTTTTACAATCTTAACTTTAAAAATCCAAGAGTTCTAAGAAACGGCATTCCTTGTTCTGCCGATATTTGTTCTGGCCAATCCTATGTTGATGGCATATTTCAAGTAAATGTAACTGGTTTTACAAACTACACTGTTGGAGAAACAGAAGAAGAAAAAGAAAAAGGAGGAGGAGGTGGTGTAACATTAGAAGAGAATTTTATACTAGATAGAGAAAACATACACGTTTCTCTAAAACAGGGAGAAACAAAGACGGAATTTTTGCAGATTAAAAATACTGGTAAAAAAAATCTGAACATAGAAGTAGAAATAACAAAAATTCAAGATTTTGTAAAAATTAGTGAAACAACTTTTTCTTTGAATGCCGGGGAAACTAAAACACTAACTTTAGATTTTATAGCAAGACAAGATACGGTTCCACAGTTATACATGGGAAAAATTATATTCAAAAGCAGTACAATAACAAAAGAAGTTTTAGTTGCAGTAGACATAGAATCTAAAGGACCTTTACTTGATGTCGAATTAGAGATTCCAGAAAAATATCTGGAAATTTTCCCAGGAGGGGATTTAATGGCTGTAGTGACTTTGCATAAAATCGGAGAAACAGGAAAACCAGTGGATGTGCTTTTAGAATATACTATAAAAAATCATGAAATTGACAAAATCGTTTATGAGAGAGAGACGGTGGCGATAGAGACACATCTCAGTAAAATTAAAACTTTTAAAATTCCTTTGCAAACACAACTAGGAGGTTACGTTCTTTATGCTAAAGCAACTTATAATGGAACTGTTGCAAGTGCAAGTGCGTTCTTTAAAATAGCATATCCTCAAAGAAAACTTGGTGCATTAAAAGCCGGGGATTTTTTCTTGATCATAGTAACTCTTCTTGTAATTCTTGTCGCAATACTATATAAACTAAAGATAATTAAAAACAGAGAACTGAGATACTAAAAAAGTAAAAATAAGACAATTAATTAAAAAAAGATCAAATGAAAAAAATTTTTGTTTTTGTGTGCATATTACTGATTTTTGCCCTTGTTTTAGTTACGATAATCAAATTTCCTGAAAGCAAGGACAAAGAAAAAAATCAATCAAACCAGTCAATACCAAATCCAGCGAGCGTCTATTGCATAGAACATAATGGTACTCTTGAAATAAGAGAAAATGAGCAAGGCCAATACGGTGTATGCATCTTTCCTGATGGTAGTGAGTGTGAGGAATGGTCATACTATCAAGGAGAATGTAAACCTGGAGAAAAATTTAAAAAACCTTAATCATTTTTTAATAAAAAAGAGATGAAAATGAAAAAAATTTTGTTTTTAATTTTGATAGTTATCTTTCTAGCAAACATTGCTTATGTTTCTGCTCTACCGAATCCTGCAGCAGTTTATTGTAGCGAATTAGGTTATAAGTATAAGGTTGTTGAAACTTCTTTAGGCCAAAAAGGTATTTGTGTTATGCCAAACAATGAAAAATGTGATGAATGGTCTTTTTTTAGAGGTGAATGCGGCCAGGAATTTTCTTACTGTTCTAAGCAGGGCTATGAGCTTAAAAGTAAGAATGGCATGGCTTTCTGTATTGTTCCTGATAATGAATCTGGAAAAATAGAGGAAATCCCTGTCTCTAAGTTAATGAATTTAAAAGAAAAAATGACATGTGGCAAGGAAAAGGAAAGACCACAAAGAAGAATTTCAAGCCAAGGGTATAGTCCAATTAAAACTTATAATGCTTCTGATTTTCCTTACTGGGATTGGCGCAATCCTCCGAATGGAACAAGGTATAGTAAATATAATTTTACATTTTTTGATACAAGCAATGGATGGCTTACTTCTGTTAAGGATCAAGGATCTTGTGGCTCTTGCTGGGCCTTTGCTGCGGTTGCTTCAGTCGAAGCCAAGTATGAAATTAATCAGAACAATTCAAGATTAAATTCAAATATTGCAGAAGAGTATCTTGTTTCTAACTGTCATACAGATCCTTATTATGGCTTGTATGAGAACTGTTGTGGCGGCTGGATTGATGTCGCTCTTGATTTTATCATGACAGATGGTATAAGTGACGAAAATTGTTTTAATTACGTTGATGGTTCAGGTTGTGATTGCTTTTATTATTGTGGCTCGATTTTAAGTTGCACTTATAACACTAGTGGAAACTGCTCTGATACAATATGCTCAAATAGATGCTCAAGTTACTCACAGAGATTATGGAAAATAAATGATTACACGTGGTTATGGCCAAGTGGGTTAACAAATAAACAAGTAGAGCAATTACTTATTGATTATGGGCCCTTGGCTACAGCAATTAATGCAGATGACCTAGTTGGTGATGGCCGTATCGAAAGATGCACCGATGATGATTATGCCAATCACGCTGTACTAATTGTAGGCTATAATGATACTGGAAATGATGAAACAAGTTACTGGATAATAAAAAACAGCTGGGGCACAGGTTGGGGAGAAAATGGTTACTTCAAGTTGGGTTTTAATGAATGTAATGTAACTGATGAAATTAATTATCCGCATACAGTCAATGCGCCGAACTTTAAGCCGAGCATCTTACTAAACTTTCCAGAGGATAATTATATAACAAATGATTCTTTAATAACTTTTAATTTTACAACGATAAATAAAAATGCAACAAACGCTAATTGCGATTTAATAATAAACAATACTGTTGTTAATACAACTATTGCAGAAAATAATACACTTACTATAATAACATACATTCTTAGTGAAAAAGGAATTTACAACTGGAAAATTCAGTGTTGGGAAGAAGATTTTGGTATAGTTAATACATCTGCAACGAAGACCTTTACTTTAGATTATGGAGAGCCAGAAGTTAGTTTGAACGAACCAGAAGATAACTTTACTTCAAACTTAAGAAATATTACATTTAATTGTTCTGCTTCTGATAATGTAAATTTGACAAATGTAACTCTTTACGGCAATTGGTCTGGTGGCTGGCACGCTAATGAAACCAATAGCTCGCCAGAAAATGCAACACCAGTAATTTTTGAAAAAATTCTTGATTCAGGAACCTATGTTTGGAATTGTCAGGCATGTGATGCTGCTGGAAATTGTGTTTTTGCTTCAAGCAATAGAACTTTAACAATTCCTTATGGCTGTGTTGCAGAAAGCGGCATGATTTATACATGTGGCGATAGAATTTATGAATCATGCACTTTAAATGGAAACTTACAGAGCAATGGAACTTGCTTCACAATTGGTTCAGATAACGTAGTGATTGACGGAGCTAACTATAGCATTACTGGCAATAGCACAGGTTACGGAATAAACACTTCTCAAAGTGGAAATATAACTATTTTTAATTTGACAATTTCTAATTTTAGTACAGGCATTTACGTTTACGATCTTCCCGACACTGGCGAGCTAAGTATAAACATAAGCAATTGTAATGTTCAAGATAACTTACAGCAAGATGTAGGGTTTAATAGCTTATCAGATTCTGGTTGTGATCATATCTTTATTGAAGATGTTATTGGTTCTGATGGAAGAGCTATTGCTTTCTATAACGAAAGTGTTAACTTAAGCGACGAAATTTTTTCTGAACTTATTTTATGTAACGCAGATAGCTCTTCAATTTATAATGTAACTGTTATCGGTTCTGATTACTTGCAAAACAATGGCATATTTGTCTATTATACAGATTATTCTAATTTTAGTTTGGTTAATTCTTCTGGAAATTATTATGGAATTTATTTAGAAGATTCTAATGGCAATAATATTAATGATAGCATTTTTGAATATAACCTTTATGGCCTTTATCTTGAAGACGGTCAAAACAATGTTATTATTAATAATATGATAAGAGAAAACAACTTGTTTGATTTGATGGGTTATGCTTCTTTAGAGGAAAATTGCAATAATCTTATAGAGAATAACACCGGTTCTGGCGACAGAGAAATAAAATTCTATAATTCTAGCGTAACCTTAGAAAATGAAACTCTCTCAGAATTAATTTTATGCAATGCCGATAATTCTTCACTTAAGAACATAACCATTGCTGGCTCTGAGAGTATTGACAACAATGGCTTGCTTGTTTTAGCAACTGAAAATACAACTTTTGATCTAATCAATTCTTCCGGTAATTATTTTGGTTTGGCTATTTTTGATTCCAACCACAACAACATAACGAATTCTTCTTTTGATTCTGGCTATCTTGGTGTTGAAGTTGTTTACTCTTCAACAAATGTTATCTTTAATACAACTGCCAACTCAAATAGCTTTGGAATCTTTTTGACAGGAAGTCATTACACTTATATTCTTTCATCAAAAACCAACAATAATCAGGTTGGGACTATATTATCAGATTCTGATAACAACATTTTAATTAATGACGAGTCAAAAAATAATCAACTTTTTGCATTTGTTTCTCAACTAAACTCTACAAATAATATAGTTTCTTATTTTGATATCGGCTTAGAAGAAACAGTAAGTTTTACGTCAGAAAATATTGCTTTAAATAAGACAATAGCACCAGCCTCGGATCCAAGGAACTATGAAAACATTGGTAAATTTGTTAATGTAATTGCAGCATCAGGAAATTCATGGATCTATCTTAATGTTAGCTATGATGAAAGGGAAATTAGTAATGAAGCTAGCTTGAAAATGTTTGCTTATAATGGCTCTTGGAACGAGCTTGCAAGCAGCGGAGTCAACACAGCACATAATTATGTTTATTCTGGAAACGTTAGCATTACCCATCATGCGATTCTCGCTCCTATGTATTACTCTCCTAGCAGCGGTGGCGGTAGAGGTGGAGGAACAACACAACAAAATGTAACAAACATAACAAATGTAACAATGCCACAGCAACCAATAACAAGAGAAGAGAAGAAAGAAGGAAATAAAACAGAAGAGAAGAAAGAAGAAAAATTAGGGGAAGAGTCTGTTAGAAAAATTTCTCTCCCTCTTCTTTACATTTTACTAATTTTAGTTGCAATAATTTTAATTGTTTTAATCTTTTTTACAGTTTTCAAAAAGAAAAAGAGAAAATAGAAAAACGAAAGATTTTTAATATCATTTAACTTATTTTTTCAAAGAAAAAATAAAGAGGGAAGATGAAGAAAGTCTTGATAGTAATTTTTTTTGTTATGCTTCTTATAGCAATCCTACCTTTTTTTGTTCTTGCCGATTATTCTGCTCAGCTACAAGAAAATTCAATTAAAGAAGATGTTTCATCTTTAATTAACATTTCAATAAACAATAGTTATGAGACAGAAGAATCAAATATAACCCAAGTTAATATAACTTTACCTTCTGGTTTTATATTCATTACAGATTCTAATGGTAGCAGTGTTGCTGAAGCTAATTTTTCTAACACATCCAGTGTTTTAAGCTGGGAAAAAGAAGGTCTTGTTATGAATAACTCTATAGAATACTTTTGGTTTAATGTTACAGTTTCTGAGCCAGGTAATTATAATTTAACAATAACTATCACTAATGCAACAGGATCTTGGGACATTATATTAGACCTTGAAGTAAATGACACGACAGCACCAAGTGTGACATTGAATGCTCCAGTTGCTTATGCTAATCTTTCGAGTACAAGTGTTACATTTAATTGCACAGCTCAGGACAATTACAATTTAGGTAACATAACTCTTTATGGCAATTGGTCTGGCTGGCAAGAAAAAAACTCAAGTAATGTTTCAGGAACAAACAATACAACAACATTTACCCATAGCTTGACTGCAAATGCAAGATATTTATGGAACTGTTATGCTTGTGATGCTGCAGGAAATTGTAATTTCTCAAGCAATAGAACTTTAACAATAGACACAACAAAACCAGAAGTGCATCTAAAATCTCCGGCAGATAATTATAATACAACTTCAACAACGATAGATTTTAAGTACAATGTTACAGATAATTTTGGTATTAAGAATTGTTCTCTGTATATAGACGATGATTTAGAAGATACTGATGCTAGTGTAGAAAATGGCACGCAACAAGAATTTTCAGATATCGAGCTTGAAAAAGGAACATATGAGTGGTATGTTAAGTGTTATGACTATGCTGGCAATTCAGATAACTCTGAAACTCGGGATATAACTATAAAATCTACTACAAGTGGTGGTGGCACAACATGTACTGAAAATGCAAAAAGATGTTCTGGCGATGCTTTACAAAAATGTATTGATGATGAATGGGTAACAATAGAAAATTGTACTTATGGTTGCAATTCTACGAGCAAGACATGCAATTCACCTCCCCAAGGAATACATAATATTGGTAATATAACAGGAACAAACAAAACTGTAAGTAATGTTGCAAAAGATGAGAAAATTAACTTTACTCTTGGTAATGAAACTCATTTAATTACTGTAAAAGATATAACAAGCAATTCAACAACTTTAGAAATTAACTCGAAACCAGTAACAACAACTCTTACACTTAATGAAACAAAAGAATTTGATTTAAACGCGAATAACATAAATGATTTTTCTGTAACTTTAACAAAACTAAGCACCAGCAAGATCGACTTGCTCTTGAAAGCTATAGGAGAATTTTCATCTAATTTAACAAATGTAACAGGCAACTTAACTGGAAATCTAACTGATCAGACAGACAATCTAACAGGGCAAAGAAAAAAATGCAGAATAGGTTTTGAATGGTTCGATGCTAGATGGGCGGTCATAATTATCCTTGCTGCTGCCGTAGTTTTTCTTGCTGCATGGATGTTAATTGCAAGAAAGAGGCACTACTGGTGGAGAAAATCTAGAGTAAAATAAAAACAAAAAAAAGATTAAGAGAGATAGATTTTCAAGTAATGGCTAAGAAATAATGGTCTTTGGTATCAAAACCCGAAGTTAGAACAAAATTATAAACGAAATATTTATATATCTGTTTTTTCTTAACTTTAAAAAAGAGGCAAGATGAAAAAAATAATTTTAAAGAACTACAAAGTTTTTTTTTCGTTATTATGTTTAGTATTGTTGGCAGTATTGTCACAAAATGTTTCTGCTAATGGATTAACACCATTCAATATTACTGGCTATACAATAGGCATCGAAGAGGGAGGGCAAGAATATTTAAATGAAACAAATGTAACTATTGAAATTTATCAACGAAGCGAGATTGGCCCGCCCTCTCTGAACGCAACTCTTTCGACTTTATCAAACGGAAGTGGATATTTCAACATAACAATTGACGGGGAACACCTAAGTGAAAGTTTCATGTATAAAATAGTTCTTATAAAATATAACGAGAATTATGCAAGATTTATAGGGCCTAACTTGCCTTATTTTCCAGCTGAGCAGATAAGCAACTTAGGAACAGTTTATTTTTATTTAAGGCCGGCCATAACTATTGATATTTCTGCAATTGGTCAAGAGTATGTGACAGAAGATGAAAGCAAGATAGAATATAATAATATTGGTTCTTTTCCAGAAGATTATAAAACCGGGTTAGCCATAATAAATAATTCTGGAGAAAAACAATATACTTATATAAATGGGAGTGATTGTCTTATTTTTTTAAATGAAACTTTAGATTATAATAATTCTTTTTGCGATTTAAATATAACAAACATAAAAGAGTTTACTGACGGACCAGTAGAAGAGGGTTTATGGGTGTTTTATTTTATTAATCTGACAGGAGTTCAAAGATGTTTTTTAAATGTTAGTGAGGGAACAATGGATTGCAACGAGGGAAACTACACAGATTTGTCTTCAGAAGAATTCAGTGAAATTGGTGGCATTTCGTTTAATGAATTTGCAGGAGAGGAAGGAAAATTTTTTGTTTCAGCACTAAATGGAAGTGGGGAAAGCCACGTTTATATTTATTATCCTAATTTTACTCTTCATAAAGATTTTTATACACCCAACTGTTATGTTGGAAAGATGCTTTTCAACCCTGGGGGTGGCTTTGGAATAGGAAATAATTCAGGAAGATATGTTTTTTACAAAATTTTTATGGGTGAAGATTTTAGTTGTGATAGACCAGTAAACTTAACAGAAGGTTTGGTTGTTAATGGCTTTGTTGATGATGTTTTTTATGAGAATCCAAGATATTTTATTGCTTCTTCTTCGCCAGATAAAAATTTAACAAACATAAATTTTTTTACGAACGAGTATGCTTTTAGATATCAGTTTAAAGACAAAAAATTAGGTTATGGAATAAAAGAAAGTTTTAATGAATTAAAGTATTTTGATAGAGTTTATATTCCTGCTGATAGAAATTACTCTCTTATGATTTACCCTGAAGGAGGCCCGGCTTTTCCAGTTAGTATAGAATTAAATAATTTGGTTTATGGTAATAATATTTCTCTTGGAACAGTAGAAAATAGAACAATAACATCAATAAATCAAGCTCTGTACTTGAACCTTACAGAATTAAACTTGACAACAGATTTGGTTCAGTTAAGTGGTTTTTCAAAATTAAATGGTTCTAATGGGAATCAAAACTTTGACAATTATACAGTTGTTGGCTTTTTGCTTGAAGCAGGAAAAATGGTATTTTTAGGTGCAATGATGCCGCAAAACATAGGACAGCATGATGAACCACCTGTTGAAGATGTTCTCGATAAAACAACTGGCTTCTACAATATAACACTACCAGCAGCACTGTATGGAGCCAATATTTTGTTATTTGCTTCGGCAAAAAAAGAGGGTGTATGGTATGGTGGTTTTAAAACAGTTACTTTAAATTATGGTGAAAATCCTACAGAATTAAATTTAACTCTTTATCCAATGGTTGGAGAAGAAGCAACACTCGAGAGCAAAGTTGGAGAGATAGGCGAACCAATTAATACTTCCCTCTTTGCATTTAACATAACAAGTTTGTTAGAAGATGGAAACAAAACAGGAGTTACAAATGTTCATGCAGAAATAGAAGTAGATTACTCTAAATTTTCTGGATCAGATGCTTCCTTCTCTTGGATGGCTGATTCTGGAGATAATAATATAATAAAAATTCCTTTACTAAATGACAGTATTAATATAAGAATATTCTCTCCGCAATTTCCTCCAATAAAAAGAACGATCAAAGTAGAAGATTTACAAGAAAGTCCTTTTGAACTTATACTTGAGCAATTAAAAGCAAAAAGGCCAGATGGTGAGGAAATACAAAATGTTCAGTTTAGAAACTTTAAATACAAAGATGATGGTTCTTGTTCTGTGCCATGGCCTAACGAGACTCCTGGTGATCTAGGATGCTTGCCAGAAGGCGTTGGGCAGGGCGGAGGCCCACCAAATCCATTTACATGGGTTATAAGTGGAGGTAAGTATGATCTAGAAATGAGACAGAACACAACAAACATAACCATTCATTATGTAAATGTTGATTTATTGGCAAGTCAGCCGCCAGATGGAATTTTTGATGAAAGTGCTAATAAAACTCCAAGTGGCAACATGATGAAAGAAGCCTGGCGTTTTGGAAGCATGGGTCCTAATATATATGACTATGTAATAATAGGTGTTCCTTATAACAGTTCTGCAATAAATGAATCTGAGGACATGAAAGTTAATATAACTAAATTTTATGATGAAGAGTGGCAATATATTTGGGAACAAGGTGAGGATATAGAAGAATTAAATGGAACTGATTATGAAGATTACAAAACTGATATTTATATTGAATACATTAATGGAAGTGCTGTGCTTTGTAATGAAAGTGATGAAAACTTGACTGGTTTATGTTATAAAGATTTGGCACATAATATGGTTTGGTTTAAAATACCACACTTCTCTGGCATAGAACCAAATATTGTTGGAAAATCTATTGTTGAGGAGGAAGAAGATGGCGGCGGAAATAGAGGCGGTGGAGGCACGACACAACAAAATGTGACCAATGTAACTAACCAAACAAATGTAACAACCGAAGATACAAGGGGGGGTGTTCCTCCTTACAGCATTGGAGAGCTATCAGAAAGTAGCAAAGAAATAAACATGAGCCAGGGGGAAACCATTCAATTTATTGTCAATGGTGAAGAACACGTTATAAAAATTTTGAATATAGGCAATAACAAAGTAACTATTGAAATAAATTCACTGGTTACTTTAACAATACAAGTTGGTGAGGCTAAGAACATAGATCTTGATAGGGATGGTAGAGAGGATATAACAATAAAAATTAAAGAGATAAAAGATGGGAAAGTAACGTTGATTATTTCTAAATTCAAAGAGATTGAAGAAATTCCTCTTGAGGAAGAAGCATTTAGAATGGGTATCCTGGCATGGACTGTTATAATTGTTGCCATAGTTGCAGTGGTGATCCTACTGTCCTACAGAAAAAAATTTTTAATAATCAAAGAAATAAGAGAAAGAAAACTTGGTCAGGTTCTTAAAAAATTTAGATAGATACAACTTGAGAAAATTTGGCTTTTAAGAAAGTAAAGTGATAAAATACAACGCCGACGCCAGGATTTTCGTTTTCAACTCAAAGGTTGATAAGGAAATGTGTTCCTTATTCTTCCAAAGGTTGATAAGGAAATGTGTTCCTTATTCTTCCAAAGGTTGATAAGGAAATGTGTTCCTTATTTTCGAACCTGGAAACCCTTGCGGGAACCCGCTCTCAAGGCGGGCGCCGTACCATTGGGCCACGTCGGCATAAAAATATAAAGAAGAAGCAATTTAAAATCTTTCTATTCAACTTTTTCTTCATTAATTTTTTTTACAAGCATTCCAAGGATAAATCTTTCACTTGCTTCTATAATCGAACAATCCTTGGCTTCTATTATGATGCACCCCTCGTTATTAGCATCCTGATACACTCTTGTTTGGCTAGCTTGTGCTTTTAAAACAATAATCTCTTTTTTGTTACTTGAACAATTTACAACTAGCTTTGTGCCGTTTTCACTGGATTCAGGATCAGCAACAGCACCAGTAACTTTAGAACCCATTCTTCCTAAAAAATCACCGAGATTCCATGCAACAAGATTCACAGTTTCACATTGAAGGGATTCTTTTGTAAAGGAAACGTAAGTTTTTGTTGCAATTTTTCTATTAACACTAAAAGGGATCCTATCGAGTTTTCTAGGATCATTTCTGAAATAGAAGATATGTGTGTTCTTTACATTTTTTACAGTTAAATTAACTTTTGTCGCGAAGAAAGTTTCTTTGTACAACGTTGTCTTAAAAAATTCTAAGCCATTGTAATTAAAATTGTTTTTAACAACAAAAGAAGTTATATCATCTTTAAAAACAAAAAAAACTATGACGGCAGCAATAACCAGTAAAAGTATAATTAGGGTAATGTTTTTACTTTTTAGAACTTTTTTTTCAGTTCCAGGCAATTTTTCTTGCCCTTTTTCAAGATTTTCTCTTTCTTCAGCATTTTCTCCCTTTTCTATTTCATTATTTTGCTCGTCCATTTTTTATATCCTTTTAAAGTCCTTTTATATTCTTATGTCATAATACCAAAAATTAAAAATAAAGCTTTATCCGAAGCCCTCAAAAAATCAGATTCTTGAGCCTGTATCTGTAAACAACCAGCCTTGTACTCCAGTTTTGTTAAATTTTTTTCTTCAAAAACTATTATTGCATTTTCAAGAGTTGCGTCATCACAGCCCTTTACTGGCTTGTCAGAGCAAAAACTTATACTTTCTTCTGACACATTTTCTGAACAAGCAATCTGTATTCTTTCAACAAAATTTTGCAAATTTAGTGCAAGTTCTCTGACAGGTTCTTGCTCAATAGCCGAATCTAACACAACATATAGGGTCTTGCCATAAATTTTTTCTAATGAAAGTGTTCTACTTTTACTGGTTATGTTTTCAACCTCCCTTGGCAAGTAACTAGTTCTAAGCAAAAAATTGCTACCATAAATGCTTACTGAAGTTTGCCAGTAATTCTCTTGCTTTATGAACTTAAATCCGTTGTATTCTTCTTGGTTTGTTTTTTCTCTTCCTGAAAGAGCCCATCCGACTGTTCCAGCAATCATAATAACAGCTATTATAACACCAAAAATTATATTTCTTTTTTTTATCCTTTTTTCTTGCATTTCTTTTGTTTCTAGTGGTTTTAACATTTTTGTTCTGGTCTTTTTAATCTTGTACATTAAAATAAGTTCTGATTTAATATTTAAATTTTCTCACCAATGTAGCTTTGTAGAAAGTAACGGCATATTTATATTAGCTGGAAGCCAATTTTGACGAAAGGGGTAATTTTCAACCACCTATTATCATCAATAGAAATAAAAAATTAAAAAACAAAAAGAAAAAACAAAAAAGAAAAAATTCTTTTTAGCACCTCTTTTTAGCTACCACTTATAAGGGTTGCTTCTTCAGTACCTGTATTAAGTAAGGCAGTTGTTTTTCCCGCTAGTGCACTAGGAGTTGTTGTCAAAAGCCTTGCAGCTCTTAGCGTATCTGTTGCCTCGAAACCAGCAACAAGCAGTGCATATTTGCCAGTAGCCCATGGACTTGCCTGAAGTTTTACTAGTGCCTTACCAACAGAGTCAACTCCAGTGGCCGCAACCCAGGCAGGATCACTTCCATATACTAGGTTTTGGGAATTAAAGAGCAACTGAGCTGATGCTTTGTTGACACCAGAACCCCCTATAAGCACGACATTGTTTGTCTTTGGTCCAGCCAGGAATTCTGTATCAAGAATAGCTACACTGCCTTCACCGCTGGTTGTTGTACCAGCACCTGCAATATAAACGTTACCGTAGACTTCTTCACCAAAATAAGTCACATCCGCGTAATCCTGGTCGCCACCAGTTTCATAAACTACTTTTGTTGCAAGGGGCGATTCAACATAACCAACATCAGTGTCATCATCTTGTTCGAGCATATCACCTCCAGCCCATGTTGCTGTTGGTTGTCCAACAGTTGCCTTAGCGTCTGCGAATTTTAATGCAAAGGTTATTTCTTTTCCATCCCCTATATTTCCGTCTTCATCTTTTTCAGACATAACAAGATCCCAAGAATTACTCACTGTGAGATTAATGTAGTGTTCATTACCTTCTATTGTGTTGGGAAGCCAAAACAAAGCTCCTGCTTTTGAAACAATTCTGTCAAAGTAAACATCATCTGCTGCCGTTATGTTTACTTCTTCACCTTCAGCATCCAAACCAGCAACTTTGAATGAAACCTGTCCAAAAGTGCAATCATCCCCATCAGAAACTGTGCAACTACTGCTTCCATCAACTGACTTAAAGGTTACTGTATCTTTGTCTTCGTCAAAGCCATATACATATAAGTAATAAGATTGTCCTTCTTCTTCTTCCATGTATGTGGCAAAGAAGCGGTCCTTCTTGGTTAGGCCCGTAAATTCACTTTCATTAGTAACCTTCAATGGTTTACTTGATTCTCCAAGGTAATTCCAGGTAGTTCCATCACCTTCCAAAAGAACAACATCAGAAGTTCCAGTTCCAGATTCTATAGGAACTTTTAACAAAGCTTTCTTAGTTCCAGAATAACCAACTTTTATTTGCTCTCCTGTTGGGAAAACCATTTCTGTCATCATCAGTTTTATATTTTTGAAACCAGGTAAAACAATCTCATCCCCAGAACCAAGAAATGCATCCTCTTCAAGTAGCCATTCTAATGTGATGCTGTTAAGTTTATCACTAGAGGTGTCAATATGACCGAACAGGTTATCTACACTTTTCTCACTTATTTTTACTTCTTCTCCATCCTTTATCACTATTTCTCCACTACCTATACTTATTCGTGCAGAGCTTCTCCCTGTTTCTCTTGAATTGTATCTTATTTCAAGAACACCAACATAGACCGAACCCACTTTTTGTGTTCCACCCTCTTTAAGACCCCTTGTTTCAGTGCCATCTATTTCTAACACAGCTTTATACGTGTCTCCGGAAGGATAAACAGTAACAAGTTTTACACTCTTTCCACCTATTGATGCAGTTTCGCCTTCATACACTGTGGCAGTTTGTCCGGCTTCAAGAAAAGTCATCGAGTCGGCAGTAGCATCAATACTACTTATATAATACTCTCTTCCCATCATTTCTATTACTGTTGTTTCTAAAGTATCATTATCAAAATCTGGTTTCTCTACAAAGCTCAAAGTGTAATTTAGTATAGGG
Source organism: Candidatus Pacearchaeota archaeon (assembly GCA_038894195.1). Lineage (GTDB taxonomy): Archaea > Nanobdellota > Nanobdellia > Pacearchaeales > UBA284 > JAWAPZ01. Next base: position 171,525 of record JAWAPZ010000001.1, on the reverse strand, counting down.
TCATTTTCATTCAATTCAAACCCGAGAGTTAACGCACCATCTTTGTAGTCGTCATTCTTGAAGTGTGTAAGACTATTTCCGTTTGCGATACTTATTTTTTGTGTATAATCATAAGTATTTCCATCTGCGTCCTCGTAAGACTTATCTGCAAGTATGGTTGGCAATTCGTTTTTTGTAAGCCTTTCCTTTATGTGGTAAAAGTTTTCCCCTAGATTAAGGTGATCCCTTGTTTTTTCAAACTTGTAGCTTTCACCAGTTACTGTTGTGGTTGCAGCAGTTATTCCAATCTCAGATGCAATTTCTGTCATTGCAATTGCATCGTTATGGCCTGTACCAACAACAATTGAAGTACTTGCTGATGGAAAGTTTGCTTTCCATGTTCCAAGTTCTGCTGCTGTTGCAGCACCAAAAGTCAATCCAGTCATTAAAAGGATTCCTGCTATAGGTGCTATTTTCTTAAGTAGTTTCATTTTCTAAACCTCCTTTCAATCAATTAAAAATTGCGTTCAGAAATGAACGCTGGCCAGCTTATGTTTAACTTATAAATTCTGCATTTTTAAAGTTTTCTATGACACCAATTTTTTTTACTAAGTTCTTAGGTTTTATTTATAAAGCTTATGTTTCTTCTTAAAAGTTACACTATATTTAGGATGCTAAAAAACCAGCAGCGCGATTTTAATTTTATATGTTATTTTGTTACATATATGCTAAAAAAATATATATATCTTAGAAGCATAATATTTAAAAACATATTTTACCTTGCAATTATTCAAGTTTTAACGACGTAAAAAATGAAAGGCAAGAAAAATATACACCTGTTTCTTAGTTTTAAAGAAAGAAAACAAGAAAAACAAGCACAAAATGAAGAACAGAAAAAAGGAACAGGCATTTCAGGTATGTTAGAGCAAACACCCCTGGCTTCCTGGGTCCCAGCTATTAAAAAAATAAAATCAACAGTGACTGAAAGCGTGGAAGAGGTGACAAAAAGTATAAAAGATTTAAGAAAAGCAGGACCACTAGCTTTGAGTCAGCATATAGAGCTTTCTGACATCCGTGCATTGCTTAGCAATGAAAAAGCAAGGTTGCTACATTTGATAAAAACAAAAAAACCAAGCTCTATCTACAAACTAGCTAAACTTTCTGCCAGAGATTTTAAAGCAGTAAGGGAGGATCTTAGAACCTTGGAAAAGTTCGGTTTAATTAAAATGGTAAAAGAAAGAACAAAAGCAAGAGAGAAACTCAAACCTGTTTTGCAAGTTAATAAATTAAACCTCTCTATAAGCATTTAAGGTTTTAATTTAGTTTTGTATATCAAACTAGCTATAATAACTTTTTAGAACTATGATAGCTTCACTGCCATAACCGACGGGGATAGGAACCCTTGAACTGAAATAATCCCCAGTTAGATTTCCTTTTTCTATCAAGATCTCTTGTGAAGCGTTAATATAAAAACTATATCCATGGATAAAAGCGTTCTTTATACTTTGATTTTTTCCAAGCAAAACCTCTAACATAGACTCTAAATTCTCTTCTAGCTTGCTACACATCCTGATATTATCATTCTCACAAGTTCTTGAAGGCATTTCATTACATTCTTGTATAAGCTCTCTTACGTTTAGCATTTCATTGTTAAGTTCGCAATCAGTACTATAAAGCAGAACAGCTTGTAACAAATCCTCCTGTTGCATTGCTTTTGGTTCTATGTTTTTACCTTTCTGTCTCAAAGAGAACGCAAAAAAAACAAGTCCTATTATAACTATAATTATTACTATCATTAAAAAACCCATCATCTCTTCCTGCGCCTTTTTGTTTTTCATCTTACACAGTTTTTATTCCAACTATAAGTCTTGCAACAACACATTTCTTTTGTGAACATAATGGCATAAAACTATAGTAACTTTCATTACTTTCTTGCTCTTTATAAATCGTATACGTTTTATTTCCAGGAAAAATTTCTCTAACAATTACTTCAGTAACAAAACTAGACTGCCAAATCTTTCTATAATTAGATCTCAAGACGTCACTGTTATTAAATGCTTTGACTTTATCAAGATCGAGACAAGCAGCTTCGCTTATCTTGTTTATACTCCCCGAACATCTTAATTCAGGCATAGAAGCTATAACTCTTACAAGTGTTACAGCTCTTTCCTCTCGGGTAGTCTCTGCAATATTTCTAACTTTCTCCAACTCGAACCTTGCAAAAAAAACAAATACCAGGCCGAAAAGTAGAACAACTGCTAAAAGAACAAAAGCCATCTCTTGTATCTTAAATTGTGTTTTTTTATTTTTAAATATTTTTAACATTTTAAAACAAAGGGCATTCGTATGAATTTTGATTCTTAATTTCTTTTGCAACTTGATACAGGGCATTTAAATTATTTTCATTTGCACTTGCTCTAACGTTTGATGCAGCTTGCTCTAAACTTTCTAGATTCATTTCAGCAGCGCATCCTCGCTCTGCCATAATTCTTTGTTTTTCTCGGTAAACATTTACTTCAAGTAGAATTCTTTTTGCGAGTCTTTTTAAGTTACAATTATACAAATCTCGTGAAGAAAAAATAGCGCCAAGCAGTAAGGCATAATTATCACCAATAAAATACATTCTACCAGTTTCTTCACTTTTCTCTACAAATCCTCTATGGTAAAATCCTTCTAAGTTTGTGACTTTTATTTCGCATCCCTCCCTTCCAAAGCAGACTTTTGTTGCATTCTCAGGACAGGGCTCTTGAAAAAAAATGTTACTTATGTTTAACAGCTCAATTTCTTCCTCAATTCTTGAAGGCGCATCTATGAAACAGTACTCTCTTCCAGAAGGAAAAACATAGATAAGGTCTGCAATACGCCAGGGCATTTCAAATGATTTGCTTATAGTTTCTATTCTTTTTGCTTTCAAATTTTCACTAAAAATATATTTGTCATAAATGGTCCTTGGGCTGGAATCAACTATTATTGTGTTGCTACCTACAATCTCCATGTCTGGATCACAATCAAATTCAAACTGCACTTCTTTTTGCATTTCTATTGGTTTATAAGTTATAGCACCCATGGCACCAAGATACGAGAATGGATTAAATAGTATTTCTGTGCTGTGGGCGGTTTCAGTCGACCTGGTTTTTTCTTTCAAAAAAATCTGCGAGCCTAGAAAGTAAAAAGCGAGAAATAAGATAATTGCACCCAGTACTATTGCAAAAATCCATGCAAACTCCATTGCTTTTTTGTTTTTCATCTCAATAGACTTCATATAATCTTACGAATGGCTCGTCAAAATTTTTTACAATTTTAATTTTAATGTTACTATCTTGCTTGAAAAAACACAAAGGATTCCTTGGGCTAGTTATACAAGAATGGTTCTGGCACAGCAAGCTCCATGCAGACTTGCTTTTATAATCTTCAGCTATTCCAAGAGGATAGAAAAAAAAGTTTTCATTAGCATTCATAAAAGATTCGTATGAACCACAAAAATCTACCCCAGAGGGATCTCTACAAGTTGCACTTTTATTTAAAAAACATACAGCCTCAATTTTCTTCGGAACTAGAACAGTTATTGTTCTATTGGTTGCATCTTTTTCCCATGCTCCACGTATTTCATTTTGAATTTCAGTAAAAGTAGCCCCAAACTTAGCTTGCTCTGCTCGTTCTAAAAACATTCTTATAGCCAAAAAAGCGAAAACAATAACAACAGCTACAATAATCAGCGAAAAAATCAATTGAAAAGGAACACCCATTGTTTGTGCCTTGTGATTTAATCTTCTTAACATTTTCCCTCTTTTTAGATAAAAGAGAATCAGCTTTTAAATAAGTTTTGATTAAGCGAGCCAAAACCTTTATAAATCTTCTGAATTTATGTTTTAAGTAAAGAAAATACATAAACAAAAAATTGATTAAGCTAATTTTAAAATGGCTTTAGAAATGCAACATCAAGTAATGGGTTATGACAGAGCTGCAACTTTGTTCTCACCCGAAGGAAGAATTCTACAGGTAGAGTATGCTGAAAAAACCGTCCGTTTAGGATCAGCCAGCATAGGGATGGTCTGCAGTGATGGTGTATTTATTATAACAGACAAAAGAATCGTAGATAGTTTAATGGTTCCTGAATTTTCAATGAAAATCTATCAAGTTGATGATCATATAATTGCGAGTGCAGCCGGTGTCCTAAGTGATGCGCGCGTTCTAATAGAAAGAGCACAACTAACAGCTCAGCAGCATAAAATAACTTATGAAGAACCAATAGATGTTGAATCCGTTATGAAAGAAATCGCCGATATAAAGCAAGCCTACACACTGCATGGCGGAGTAAGGCCTTTCGGAACCAAAATAATGATAGCTGGAATCAATCCAGACGAAACTGCAAAACTTTTTGTTTCTGAAGTTACTGGAAATTACTTTTGCTATAAAGCAACTGCAATAGGTGAGAATGATGAAAAAATAATAGAAATGCTTAGAGAGTCTTATAAGGAAACTATGAATATCGAGCAAGGAATCAAACTTGCACTTTCGATTTTCAAAAAAATTCTAGGTAAGAGTTTTAATATTGCACGTTTCGAGGCTTACTATGTTAATAAATCGGACCAAAAAGCGAAAAGATTACTTCCAGAGCAATTAATTAAGTATGCGAAATAACATTAAAATGGATACTATAGCAAAATTAAGGATTAAAAATAAAACTTTTGAAGTTCTAGTTGATCTTGACAGGGCACTTGATTTAAAAAAGGGAAAACCTGGAAAAATAGAGAATGCTCTTGTGACCGAAATAATTTTTACAGATCATAAGAAAGGTTTAAGAGCGTCCTCTGCTGATCTAAGAGCCTCTTTTGGAACAGAGAATATTTATGAAATTGCAGAAAAAATAATAAAACAGGGAGAGCTGCAGTTACCACAAGAATACAGAGAAAAAATGAGGGATATGAAGTTTAAGCAAATAATAGATTTTCTCACAAAAAACTGCATTGATCCGAGAACAGGTATACCCTACACTACAATAGTATTAGCAACTGCACTTAAAGAAATTGGTGTTAGAATAGATGAAAACAGAGATGCAACAGAACAAGCTCTTGTTATAATTAGAAAACTTGAAGAGAAACTACCAATAAAAATAGCAACCAAGAGATTGATGGTTACAGTGCCTCCAGAGCACGTCGGGCATACTTATTCTTTTTTGCAAAAATTTAATAGGGAGAAAGAAGAATGGCTTAATGATGGGTCACTCAAATGTATAATTAGTTTGCCAGCAGGAATGCAGATCGAGTTTTATGATAAATTAAACAATTTGACTAAAGGTTCGGCTATAACTCAAGAACTAGAACAAATCAGTTTATGAAAATTAAAATGGAAAATTCGGAACAATTAAATTTTACAGAAAAACTCATAAAAGAGATTGAAGAAGAACAAAACAGAGAAATAAAAATAGAGGTAGAGAAAGATTTTTTTATCTATCACTGGATTGATAAGATAACGCCAGTGCATTCTAGGTGGCGTTTATTGATGTTTCTGCCAGATTTTTTTGAACTAATTAAAATAACTTCAAAAATGGAGGAAGAAATTGAGAATGGAAAAGCAAATAATTAAAAAGCAAGAGAAGCAAAAAAGAATTGTAGTTGTTCCTGGTGAGATTGTTGCTTCTGGCGAGGAATTTTTACCGGGTGAAGGAACAAGGAGGGAAGGAAAAGATATAATTGCTATAAAATTTGGCTTATTAGAAAAAGATAACAACCTTGTCAAGATAATCCCTCTTAGCGGTGCTTATATCCCCCGTGTTGGGAACACATTAATAGGACAGGTACTTGACATAACTTTTAATGGTTGGATTGTAGATATACTCTCTCCGCATTCTGGATTCCTACCTGTTTCAGAGTGCTTTGGTTATGTTAATAAAAAGGATCTTTCAGAATATTATGATATCAACGATGTGATAGTAACTAAAGTAAAGGAAATCCGTGCGAGAAGCATAGAACTCACAATGAAAGATAAGACTTGTAAAAAATTAAGCGGTGGTTTTTTGATGCGGATAAATCCAACCAGGGTTCCACGAGTTATTGGAAAGGAAGGTAGCATGGTGACAATGATCAAAAACGAAACCGGCTGCAATGTAATTGTCGGTCAGAACGGTTTGATTTGGATTAAGGGCCCTAGTATCGAAGAAGAAATGCTTGCTAGAGAAGCGATAAATCTCGTGGTTGAAAAACCATTTGTTGAAGGTTTAACAGATTATATAAAAGATTTTTTAAAAGGAAAGAAAAAATGAATGAAAAATTTAAAAGAGCAGATGGTCGCGCATTTGACGAGATGAGAAAAATTGAAGCTAGAACAAACGTAATCAAAAGAGCAGATGGGTCTGCGTTTTTTTCTTTTGGAAAAAGCAAAGCACTTGCAGCGGTTTATGGTCCGAGAGAACTTTTTCCTCAACATTTACAAAACCCAGGAAAGGCCCTTTTTAGATGTTACTATGATATGCTTTCTTTTTCAGTTTCAGAACGAAAGAAACCAGGTCCTGGAAGAAGAAATCTTGAAATATCGCATGAAATAACTAAAGCAATAGAACCAGCATTGTTACTTGACACATTTCCGAATACAGTAATAGACGTTTATATACAGATTCTCGAAGCAGATGCTTCTACAAGGTGTGCTGCTGTAAATGCAGCATCGATGGCATTAGCGAGTGCAGGAATACCGATGCAAGAACTCGTAACAGCAGTTTCTGCAGGAAAACTTGATACGACTATTGTTATTGATCTAAATCATGAAGAAGAACAGTATAAAATAAAAAAGGATGGTCAAGAAATAAAAGCTGCAACAGACATTGCAGCAGCCTTTTTAACCAGATCAAAAAAACTTTCGCTTTTACATGTTGATGGAAACTTGAAGCTTGAGGAGCTTAAAGAAGCTTTCGAGTTAATGAAGAAAGCATGTGTAAAGATAGAAGCCATACAAAAACAAACGATTAAAAAAATTACAGATTGATTTTAAAATGGAAATCCCAAATATGACCAAGGAAAAAATTTCTGAACTTCTTGAAAAAAACAAACGTCTAGATGGTAGAACACCACTAGAGTTTCGGGAGATTAAAGTAGAATTTAATGTATCGTCCCATGCAGAGGGTTCTGTTCATGTGAAAATAGGGGATACTGAAGTGATAGCTGGTACGAAACTTGACCTTCTTGAGCCTTTTACAGACACTCCTGATGAAGGTATCCTTATAGTGGGAGCAGAATTACAACCCCTAGCTTCAGAAAAATTTGAATTAGGACCTCCAGATATAAAGGCTATTAAACTGGCAAGGGTGGTTGATCGCGCAATCAGAGAATCCGGGTTTATTGATTTCAAGAAATTATGTTTAAAAAAAGGAGAGCTTGTATGGGGTATTTTTCTTGATATATACGCAATAAATGATGCCGGCAATCTTATAGACGCAAGTGCACTTGCAGGTGTTCTAGCTTTGATGAACACATATATTCCTGAAATAGAAAACAATAAAGTCAAGTATGGCGAGTTAACACAAAAGAAACTTCCTTTGAACGAGCCACCAATAACCATTACTGCATATAAAATCGGTGATTCTTTTATAATTGATCCTTGTTCTGAAGAAGAAGAAGCTTCAGTCCTTCAACTTTCTATTTCAGTTACGTATCATAAAGAACCAAAAATTCATGGTTTATTAAAGAATGGAGAAGAAGCAATTGAAACAGAAAAATTATTAAGGATTCTTGAGGTTCTAATAAACGAGGGTAAAAAACTTCATGAGAAACTTGTTAAATTACAAAAATAATAAATCAAAAAAAGATCATTTAACTTAACTCAAAAATGAAAAAAGAAAAAGAAAAGTACACAAAGTATGAAATAGCCAGAATCCTTGGAGCAAGAGCTTTACAGATTAGTGCAAACGCCCCAATACTTTTGAAATTAAGCAAAGAACAGCTTGAGAGCATGGCTTATGATCCTTTAAGGATTGCGGAGGCGGAATTTGAAGCAGGAATTTTACCAATAACAATAAAAAGACCAATGCCAAAAAGAACTGAAATATTGCCAGACATAAAAGAGATAGTAACTGAAGAAACTCCAAGAACAGAAGAAAAATTAAAAACAATAAACGAAACCGAGGAAAGTTAAATTTTTATATTCATTCTCTATACTTATTTCATGCAACCTCAAGAAATAAGTGCAAGAAAGATTCTCAATTCGAAAGGAAAAGAAACAATTTCTGTCATAGTAAAAAGTCAGGGCAAGATTTTTGAGACAAGCGCTCCAGAAGGAACAAGCAAGGGCAAATATGAAGTTTCTGCACTCTCGGAAAAAGGAATAGATTTTTCAATCTCGCTTGTTAATGCTCTTGGTAAGAAAATTGTGCAAGACAAGTTAATTTTCTGCACATTTGATGACCTAGAAAAACTTGAATCTCTCGTTAAACAACTTGACAAAACAAATAATTTTTCAGTTATCGGCGGCAATTCTCTTTATGCTCTTGAGGCTAGTCTTCTAAAAGCAATAGCTGCAAGCTACAAACAAGAACTTTGGCAGTTTCTTCTTGAAAACAAAAAGGCGCAAATTCCTAAACCATTAGGAAACTGTATTGGTGGGGGGAAGCATACTGAACAAGAACTGAGACCAGATTTTCAGGAATTTCTTGTTATGCCAAGAACAGAACATTTCTTTGATTCTTACTTTATAAATTTACAAACGTATAAAGAAACTAAATCTTTATTGCAAAAAAAAGACAAGACATGGCAAGGCACTCTAACCTACGAAAATGCTCTTGCTTCTACAATGGACAATGAATCAATTCTCGATCTTCTTCAAGAGGTTAAAGAAAAAATTAAAGAAAAATACGGAATAGAAATTCTAATTGGGGTGGATATAGCAGCAGATTCTTTGTGGCAGGACTCTCGATACAGATATCAAAATTTTAAAAAAGAAAAACCGAGGACAAAGTTAACAGAAGAAGCACAGCTAGAGTATGTTAGGAGTATAATAAACAAATACAATCTTTTTTATGTTGAGGATCCTTTTCATGACAAGGCTTTCGAATCCTTTTCTTTACTTCTGAAAAAAACAAAAAACTGTCTCATATGTGGAGATGACCTTACATGTACGCACATGGAATTAGTGAAAAAAACAATAGATATGAAAGCAATAAATTCCCTTATAGTAAAACCAAACCAAGTAGCTAGTTTACTTGAAACAAAAAAAGTGATTGATTTTGCAAAGAAAAATAACATAACTCTTATTATAAGTCATCGTTCCGGAGAGACATACGATAATACAATTGCTCATCTTGCAGTTGGATGGCAAATTCCAATCATCAAGACAGGAATTCTCGGCAAGGAGCGATTTGCAAAATTGCATGAACTTCTTAGGATCGAAAGACAACTAAGGTAAATTAGTTTACAAACTCCTCTTTATTATTTCTAATTCTTCTATTCTTTTTTCAGCTGAAATTGATGCATTGAATAAATTCCAAAAAATTTTTTGAAGCCATTCAACCCATTCCTTATCAAGAATTTCATATAAAAGGTAAGTATCTTCTTTTAACTCTCCTTTAGCATAATCCTGTTTTTTTAAAATTTCTTTGAATCTTGCAGACTTATTGTCAACAATTGTAGCCCTGAGAGGCTGATAGCAATGCCTAACTTCTACCATCTCCTTTCCTATCTTGCTGTTAATAGAAAGTATATTTTTTATATTATCGATTCCTGCAAGCTCAACCCTGGTCAAAATTTTAATAATCACATTTTTTTTAGCAAGTTCTTCTACAATTTGTAAAATTTTTTTATCATGATATGCCATATTGCTCCAAGTTAAATTGCCTGAAAAAAATGAAATTTGTTTCTGGGCCCCCCTTAAAAAAGAGCAAAAATCATCAAAGTTTTTCTTAGATACATAGCTTGCATACGTATGTGCAGACAGACGTTTTTTATTTTTATTTACGTACTGATAAATTTCAGAAGGACTAAAGTCTTCTTTTGTTCTTCCTATTTCAATTTTTCTGAAGAGTCTTTCTTGAAGACTTGTTGAATGGATGTTCTCTATATTAGCCCAATAAACTATCTTCAATGCACCTCTTGTTCCTTCTCTAAAAACCCTTACTGCCAAATTTCCCTGGTGTTTTTGTATTGATTCGACATATCTATTTGCTGTCCTCCAATTTTTCTTGATGTGGTTTGCAATTTCATCAATTGTCCTTGGCTTTACATATACAAAATCATTTATCTTTTTTGCTATTTCAGGTGTCAGCATCCTATTTATAGGATTTTGAAATATTTAAACTTTTCCTACAGTACAACACCATATACATTTTTTGGTAAGAAAAGTATAACTAAAATACAACTCTGTAGATTAATATAAAGGGGGAAGATGAAAGTCGAATATCAAGAGTTGATAGATGCCATATGCGAAAAGATAGACAGTGCGCTTAAAAAATAAAAGAGGAAAAATGTCATTAGAGGATGTAGAGAATATGGTCCCACCCGAATTAACATTCAAAGATATTCAAGAAATTAGAAACTACTATAAAAAAAGAATTAAGTATTTTTTAACCAAATATATTAATTCATATTCCTTGACAAAAAAGAAAGGAACTAACAAAAATTTCGATAATTTACTCAAAACATTAGTAGATTATATTTTATTCGAAGTAGATTCTCCTCCCAAGTTTAGAGATTAAGGTAAAAAAAGGGGAAATGGTAAAAGAAATAAATATATCCTATAATGGAAAACAATTTAGAATCGAGCAACAAAAACTTGATAGTATCATTTCTCTTGTTTCAAAAAAACTCAGAAATTCGCTTTTTAATTGGTTTGACTTTTCCCAAACTATTCAAGTAACTATCGAAAATGAAAAAAGCAACTATTATCAGCAATTAGCAGAATCGATAGCATATGCTCTTGAAAATGATTATTTAGAAGAATTTGAGGTCAAGAAAAGAGAAAAGAAGACTGAAGAAAATGAGAAACCTTTTCTAGTGCAGATCCCTTGGATAAAAACAATCCCGCCAAACAATAAATTCCTGATCGGAAAACAATCCACATGAATATGTTTAAAAACAGAAACTTTATTAAGCCAATTATCTTTTAATCCAGATGAAAAAAAGAGGCAAAAAAAACAAGAAATATAAAGATATAAAGAAAATAAAACATAAAATTAAAAAAACAAGGAAAAAACAAAAGAAAAAATCAGCACTTCGTATCGGTCTATTTTCTATTAAAAAAATTAAGCATAAAATAAAACACATAAAAACAAAATCTAAGGAAACAGGGATGAGGACAAGAAAAATTAACAAAACAAGAAAAACTCAAGAACAGAAAAAAATTTTCATCCCAGTTAAAAACGAATTAGAACTGATGATAAAGTCGATTAAGATCAATAATCCGGGTTTGCCTCCAGAAATTGAGCAAGCTTTTAGAATTGTAGACAGAAAATTTTTTGTTAAACATGATCCATATAGCGATGAAGCCAAACACATTGCTTTCGGTCAAACAATAAGTCAGCCAACAACAATAGCCAGGATGTTGAAAAAAATTGAGCTGAGGCCAGGACTTGATGTTCTTGAAATAGGAACGAATACAGGATATCATGCTGCTCTGGCTTCATGGCTCGTCTATCCAGGCCAGGTAACTACTATAGAAATTTTTCAACCACTAGCAGAAAATGCAATCAAAAATATAAACCGTTTTATAGAAAGTCTTGACAAAAAAGAGAGAAAAAAATTTGAAATACAATTCGTAGTTGGAGATGCTCTTGATAAAGAGAATCCGATCTGGAAACAAAAATACGACAGAATTTTTTTTACAGCAGGTGTTTCTAAAGAACATCTTCCTCGCGTGAAAGAGATGGGCCAATCGCTTCTTAGAGAAGATGGTTTGATTCTGTTTCCTACTCGTGAATTCTTTGATTACGGCGGCCTAGAAGTATGGCAATTCCGGGGCGGCAATCTTTATCTTGTTTCAAGAGAACCGGGTTATGCTTTTGTTCCTTTAATACATGAAAAAGATCTTGAAGAAATCTATAAAGTTGTGAAAAAGTAGTTCGAACAATAAGTTTAAAAAAACAAATTCTTTTTTATGTTAAATAAAAAATGACTAAAACTTGGTACCCTAAAATAGATTATAAGAAATGTATCGGTTGTTTAGCATGCGTAAATTTTTGTAAGAATAAGGTTTTTAGGGTTAAAGATGGCAAACCGATAGTAGTGAAACCCGAAAATTGTGTGGAGTTTTGTCGAGGCTGTCAGAAAGGAGCATGCCAAAATAAGGCAATACTTTTTCCTGGAGATAATAGTTGGAATAAAAAATGAAAACAGGACTTTTGTTGTGTGTTTGTCAAGGCACCTGCCCTTCGTTCAAAAACATGGACATTTTTGAAGTTTTGAATAAAATACGAAAGGAAAAACTTGTGGATTTTGTAGCAATACATCCACAACTTTGCGCCGACGATGGTGACGAGTTTCTTAAAGCATTGTTAAAAAACAAAGAAATTGAGAGATTATTTGTAGCAGGTTGTGATCCAAAAATGCAGCAGAAAATGTTTAAGGATGCTTTTAAAGAAGCTAATTTTGATTTAACAAAACATTTTGGTGCAGACATAAGAAATATGAAAACAGACGAAGCAATAAATACAATTAAAAATTTAATCAAGCAAAATTCATAATAAATTAAATAAGGTATAAAGATGGTGATTCAGATAGTAATTCATGGTCGTGGTGGTCAAGGCGCGGTAAAAGCAGTTCAGTTACTTGCTTTAGCAGCTTCCTTGGAAGGAAAATACAGCCAAGCATTTCCAAGTTTTGGTATCGAGCGAGAGGGAGCCCCTGTCGAAGCTTACTGTAGGATTTCAGATAAGCCAATCATTCTGAGAAGTCATGTTGATAAAGCAGATTATGCTATAATCCTTGATTCTTCGTTATTGAAAGTAAAGAGAATTCAGGCAAAAACTTTAATCATCAATTCAACTAACAAAAAAATAAATAAAAAAGCATGTGAATTTGATGCAACAAGTTTAGCATTAAAAATTTTCGGAAAGCCTTTTGTCAATACAGCTATGCTTGCCGTTTTTTCATGTTTTACAGGAATAATTTCAAGACGAGCTTTAATAGAAGCATGTAAGGAATCATTTTCAGAAGGACTCTTTAAAAAAAACTTGCAAGCAATCGAAGAAGTTTATAAAAATTTAAAATGAAAAAACAAGAAAAAATAAATTTTGCAGCAATAATAACCGATCCTGGTTCAAGTCTCAAGAATAAAACAGGTTCCTGGAGAACTTTAAGGCCAAAAATTGATTTAAAAAAATGCAGTGCCTGTGGCTTATGTGCAGAATTTTGCCCAGAGGGGGCAATAAAAATAACTAATAGTAAGAAAATTATTGATTATGGTTATTGCAAAGGTTGTGGCATCTGTGCTATTGAATGCCCAAACCATACTATCCTTATGGTTAAGGAGGAAAAGTGAAAATTCCAAGAGCAATTCAATGCAGTAAGGCAATTGCAGAAGCTGTTCGTTTGTGCAAACCAGAAGTCATAGCAGCATATCCAATAACACCACAGACTTTGATTGTTGAAGAACTTGCTAAGATGCATGCAGATGGCAAACTTCAAGCAGAATTTATAAATGTAGAATCAGAACATTCTGCACTAAGTATTTGCATAGGTGCTGAAGCTACTGGTTGCAGAACTTTTACTGCTACGTCAAGCCAGGGTTTAGCTTTAATGCATGAAATGTTATTCATTGCTTCTGGTTTGAGATTGCCTATTGTGATGGTTACAGTTAATAGAGCTTTAAGCGCGCCTCTGAACATATGGTGTGATCATTCTGATACGATGGCTTCTCGTGATTCTGGTTGGATTCAACTATACTGTGAATCAGTTCAAGAAGCTCACGATACTGTTTTACAGGCTTATAAAATTGCCGAGCAAGTTTTGTTGCCAGTGATGGTTTGTATAGATGGTTTCACTTTAAGTCATGTTTCTGAAAATGTTGAACTGTTAAATGAAAAACAAGTTTCTAGCTTCTTGCCAACTTACAAACCAAACTATATTCTTGATCCAAAGAAGCCAGTTACAATGGGTTCAGTTGCTTTTCCTGATAATTACTGGAAGTTTAAAGTGCAGCAACAAAACGCAATGAAACAAGCTTTAGAAGTAATTAAAAAAGTAAACTCTGAATTTAAAGAAAAGTTCTACCGTGTGTATGGAAATGGCCTAATTGAAACTTTTAATATGCAAGATACAAATCAAGCAGTTATAGCTCTAGGTTCTCAGTGTTCAACAATAAAACACGTTTTACAAGGACAGAAAACTAAAAAAGTTGGTTTAATAAGGATAAAATCTTTTAGGCCTTTTCCTAAAAAAGAATTACAAACGGCATGCAAAAATCTGAAAAGAATTGATGTTATTGATAGGGCGATATCTCTAGGCAGCCATGCTCCTCTATATACTGAAGTCAAAGCAATTTTACAAGACAATGTAAAAATAAATTCACACATCCTTGGCTTAGGTGGCCAAGACATTACACCACGGATGATTAAAAAGTTGATAAAATGAAAATAAATTTTTTAGAAAGCAGTATAGAAAGAATTTTAACAGGTAAGAAAACCATAACATGGAGAATAGGAAAAAAATATGAAAAGCTTAATCCAGGTGAAAAACTATTATTTTATGCTAATGGAAAAAAATTTGCAAAAGCAAAAGTTTTGTGGATAAAAAAAACTACTTTCGAAAATTTAACAAAAGAAGACAAGGAAGGGCATAAAGTTTATAAGAATATTGAAGAAATGTGCAAAATTTTTTCTCATTATTATAAGAAAAAAGTTACTTCAAAAACAAAATTGTTTATAATAAAATTTAAAATAAAATGAAAAAGCAAAAAAACTTTGAAGGCTTTGTTTCAGGGCACAATGCGTGTGCAGGTTGTGGCTCAGCTCTTGCCATGAGACACATTCTAAAAATTGCTGGCCCAAATACAATTGTAACAATTGCAACAGGATGTATGGAAGTTGTTTCAACTGTTTATCCTCTTACAGCATGGAAAGTCCCTTGTATTCATTCAGCTTTTGAAAATACAGCTGCAACAGCATCTGGCATAGAAGCCGCATTAAAAAAACAAGGAAAAAAAATAAATGTTATTGCTATAGCTGGTGATGGCGGGACTTTTGATATAGGATTACAAGCACTTTCTGGAATGCTTGAACGAGGTCATCGAGTTCTTTATATTTGTTATGACAATGAAGCTTATATGAACACAGGAATTCAGCGGAGTGGTGCTACCCCATTACATGCAGATACAACAACCTCGCCTTTTGGTTCAGTTATTCATGGAAAACTTGAAGTAAAGAAAAACATGCCGTTCCTTGTGGCAAGTCATGGCAATGTTTATGTTGCAACTGCTTCTATAGGTTATCTTGAAGATTTTAAGAGCAAGCTGAAAAAAGCTTTAGAGCATATTCATAGACCAGGTAAAGAGGGCGGACCAGCATACATCCAAGTGTTATGTCCTTGTATTCCAGGATGGAAAATTCCTAGCAACATAACAATCAAGCTTGCAAAACAAGCTGTAAATTCTAAAGTCTATCTTTTATTCGAAATTGAAAATGGAAGGCTTAAGCTACAAGAATTTCCAGAAGAAAAACTGGAAAATTATCTTAAGGTTCAAGGAAGATTTTCTCATTTGAAAGAAAAAGATATTATAGAACTGAAAAAAATTTTTGAGAAAAATTATCAAAAGTTGAAAAAAATTTCTGATTCTGGCATAAATACTTTTTAAAAATCGTCGATTTACAAATTCTTAAATAAATTTTACCGAAGGAAAAACAAAAATTTTTAAATTTTTTAATCCAACGAAAAATTTATAAAGGAATACTATACTGTAACATATAGTTTTTAGTATACACAAGGCTGAGGAAAAATGAAAGACGCGTTTGATACTTTTTTTAGAAAAAAACCAGCTTTAATTCTTCTTGCATTAAAAAAAAGTGCAAGAGTAAGGTATGGTTCTTTGCTTGCCAAGGAGGTTGATTGTACGTACAGTCATGCTGTAAAAATTTTACAGAGTTTAGAAAAATACAATCTTGTTGGTTTTGAGAAAAAGGGTAGAATCAAATTAATCAAATTAACAAACAAAGGCCAACAAGTTGCAGAAGCAATACAAAAAATAAAAAATGCTTTTGCGAATTTTTAATTAAGCTCGTCCTTTACTTTCTCCAAGAGTAATTCCTTGTGCTATAAGATGAGCCACCCTTAATGGTTCAGGCACCAAGGCCCGAGTACTTGTAAGTTTTATTATTTCAGAAGCTTTTTTCTCTGAAATTCCTGCAATCTGAAAATAAACTTTCTTTGTTTTTATTTTTACTGTAAATATTTTTCCAGCTTTTTTCATTAAATCTATTTTTCTTCTTCTTTTATTTTCATTTTTAATTGCTTTTTTAAGAGCCTTATTTATTTTATTAAAATTCGGTTTTTTTCTCATAAAAATAATCACTGGTAGTTTCGTTCTTTTTTTTATTTCCTTGATATCTATCACATTAAAACCACCAAGAGACAAACCCTTCAACATTATACATCTAAGTTGTCCAATGTGGCGTGTTTCTTTTATCATCTCTACAATTTTTTTTGTTGCGTCATCACAGTCTATTTTAATATTGGTTGAAATAACCCCGTCAAGGAATTCACCACCACGAAAAATAACCCCGATAATTAAAATCTTTTTACCTCTTTCAAATTTTTTAAAAGGCGTATCATCAATCCCAAGAATTCTAATCTCTTTTTTAATGGTTTTCATGTTTTCTCAAAGAATTTTTGATTTTTAAAATAATCGTTTTGGAA
Organism: Candidatus Pacearchaeota archaeon; assembly: GCA_038894195.1. Taxonomy (GTDB): domain Archaea; phylum Nanobdellota; class Nanobdellia; order Pacearchaeales; family UBA284; genus JAWAPZ01. Next base: position 154,723 of record JAWAPZ010000001.1, on the reverse strand, counting down.
ACGAAAAGTTTTTAAAGTGATTTAACTTAAGAATTACAACAAAAATAATAGAACTCGAAGGCTAGGGGAACATGAATAAACCAATGAAGCTTTTTTTAAGCATCGTTTTTATAGTTATTTTTGCTCAAGTTGCTTTTGCTCAGGGAATTTTATCTATAAGCAATAGTCCGAGTTCTTTAAGCCTTTACAGAAGTAGCAACATTTCAAGTTCCTTCAATTTGACAAACATCGGTAATGAGACTGTAACAAACATAACTTTCAATGCATTGAATTTGCCTTCTGGCGTAAGCATAATCTTCAACCAAACCAACATAGTTCTAGAAAACGGTTCTTCTGTTATTGTCGGCTTCACTTTGAGCGCATCTTCAAGTACTGCTCTTGGAAAGAAAACAGTAACAATAAATGTAACTGGAGAGAACGCCTCAACAAGTTTTAATTTTGATTTGAATGTTAAAAAACAATTTTGCGAGTATGGCGAAAAAGGAAGACAGCTTGTTCTTGATGTTGATAAGCCAAAAAACGGCGATAGATTTTATGCGGGCGAAAATATTACTATAGAGCTGAATGTTGAAAATAGAGGCGAAGAAGTCGATATTGTTATCGAAGCAGAACTTTTTGACTTGACAGATAACGATGCAATAGACGAAACTTCTCTCGAGGATACTCTCGATGAAGACGAAGATAAAGATTACACACTAAACTTAAAAGTTCCTTACAACATAAATCCAAATCATGAATATGCTGTTAATGTTAAAGTTTATGAAGACGGTAACGAAGAGAAGCAATGCAAAGAAAAAAGTATAAGCATACAGATCAAAAAAAGAACGCATTCTCTTGTTATAGAAAAGAAAACTTTTACATCGCCTATCGCTTGCAATGCTCCTTTAGGGTTGCATCTAAAAGTTGCGAACGCAGGGAAAAGTGATGAAGACGTTATAGTCAAAGTTTACAACACCGAAATAAATTTTAGCTCAGAGCAAAGAAAAAGTATTGACGAGGGAGAAAGCAAAAATTTCTTTTTTCAAGATGTATTGCCTGTAGTTGCTCCAGGAAAATATATTTTTGAGATTCGTGTTTTTTCCGATACAATAAGCATTTATGATAGTATTGAAGTTGAGCTGAGAGACAATTGTAGAACAATACTAAAAGATGTTTCAATAGTAACAGAAAGTGTTACAGCCTATATTGGTCAAGATGTCGCAATAAGAGTAACTATAGCCAATACAGGAAATGTCAAGACAAATTATTCTATTTTAGTTTCCGATTATGAGTCGTGGGCTTCTATAATTGAAATAGAGCCAAGCTCTCTCGAGCTCGAGCCAGGATCGCAAGGTAATTTTTTTATAACTCTCAAGCCAAAAGAAAACGCCTCTTTAGTCAATACTTTTAAGATAACGGTCGCTTTCGATTCTGTGTCGAAAAGCCAGGAAATTGAAGTAAGAGTTCAGAGAGAAACGAAGCCAGCTTCTGCATGGCAGCAATTTCTTTTTGAATTGCAAAGAAATCTTGGATGGTTTATTTTGATAATTGTTTTGATAATAATAATAATTCTTTTAACAATTTTCCTTGCAAGAAAACCAAAAAGAATAACAAAAGAGTCCGCCTCAGCAAAGGCTAGAAAAAGAAAGTAAAGCACAACCTTTTAAAATTCCTCTTTCTTTAATTATGTATGGAAGAGAATAAACTTTTATCTTTAAGCCCTATAGAAAAAAAGATTCTACCATTTCTTGAGCTTAGAGATTTTGAAAAGATTGAAGAAGCAAGTGGGTTAGATGAAACTACACTCAAGCGCGCATTACAATTTCTCGAAAAGAAGGATTTAGTTAAAATAAAAAAAGCATCCGAGGAAATAGTAGATCTTGATGTTAATGGAATCTTGTACAAAAAAAATGGGCTCCCAGAGCGAAAATTATTGAATCTACTTGTAGAAAATCCACATTTAAAATTGGAAAAAGTAAAAGAACAATCCGGGCTTACTGACAATGAATTTCAAATTGCTTTAGGTGTATTAAAATCTAAAAATATAATCAAAATCGAAAACCGTAACGTAATACTCAGTAAGACAAAAGAGGATTTAATAAACAAGTTTCCTGAAGAAAAATTTCTTGAGCTTTTACCTTTACCTTTAGAGAAAGTACCGACGCAAGATCGAAGCATATTAGAAGAATTAAGGAAAAGGAAAAAAATAATTATTGTAGAGAGAAAAGAGAAAATAAGTATGGAAGTAACACCCGAATGCCACGAGCTTATAAACAAGTTGAGAATGTTTAAACAAGAACTTCTAGAACAGTTAACTCCAGAAATGATTAAAAGTAAAAAATGGAAAGGAAAAAAATTTAGAATTTATGATCTGAATGTAAAACTCCCGGATATTTTTGGTGGCAAAAGGCATCCTTATTTAAAATTTCTTGATGAAGTAAGACAGGAACTTCTTTCACTTGGTTTTGAAGAAGCAACCGGGCCTTTAGTAGAATCAAATTTTTGGAACTGCGACTCTTTGTTCATGCCACAAAATCATCCTGCTCGCGGCATTCATGACCTTTATTTTGTCTATGGTAAGGCAGATCTTCGAAAAAATATAAAAATACTGGAACAAGTGAAAAAAACTCATGAAAATGGGTGGAAAACTGGTTCAGATGGTTGGAATTACAAATTTAACAATGAAGAAACAGCCAAACTAGTTCTTAGAAGTCAGGGAACAGCGATTTCTGCAAGAATACTCGCTTCTAAACCGAAAATTCCAGGAAAATATTTTGCAATAGCTAGATGTTTTAGGCCAGACATTGTCGATGCGAGACATCTGACCGAATTTAATCAGCTCGAAGGAATAGTCATAGGAGAAGTCAATTTTAGGAATTTATTGTACTTGCTAACAACATTTGCCAAAAAAATAGCTAAAACAGATAAGGTAAAATTTTCACCAGCTTATTTTCCATTCACAGAACCGAGTGTTCAAGGGTATTTGTACCATGAAAAACACGGTTGGATTGAAGTTTTGCCAGCAGGAATTTTTAGGCCAGAGGTTACATTGCCACTAGGAATCAAAGAAAAAGTTCTTGCGTGGGGAATTGGTATAGACAGATTATTTATGGTACGCGAGAATATTACAGATATCCGCGATCTTTTTACCCAAGACATAAATTTTTTGAGAAAAGCGTAACTAAAAAATGCCAAAACTAGAAATAAGCAAAAAAGATCTAGAAAATTTATGTAAAAAAAGGTTCTCTTTAGAGCAATTAAAAGAGATTTTAGAATTTACAAAAATAAACATAGAAAAAGTTGAAAACGATAATCTTTCACTTGAAATAGAGGATGCGAACCGTGCAGATCTCTTGTCAGTTGAAGGTATAGCTCGCGAGCTAAAAGGGATTCTTGGCAAAGAAAAAGGCCTGGCAAATTACAAGATTGAACAGTCTAATTACTTTGTAAATGTCAATCCAAAGGTAAGACGGGTTAGGCCCTACACAGTGTGTGCTGTTGTCAAAGATCTTCATTTCAATAATGCTATGATACAACAGATTATACAATTACAAGAAAAACTTTCTGAGACATTTGGAAGAAAAAGAAAAGAAGCTGCAATTGGCATCTATGATTTTGATAAGATTGTATGGCCAATAACCTACACAACTTTCAAACCAGAATCACTTAGTTTTGTACCATTAGGTTTTGTTGAAAGGCTTACCCTAAAGCAAATTTTAGAAAAACATGAAAAGGGGCAGGCTTATGCTGGTTTACTCCAACAAGCAAAAGAGTACCCAATTTTTATTGATGCTGCTGAAAATGTTCTAAGCATGCCACCAATAATTAATTCGGAATATTCGGGCAAGGTGACAGAAAAGACTAAGAACGTGTTCATAGAGGTTTCTGGCTTCAATCTAAATAAAATTTCTAATGTTCTTAATGTTGTAGTTTCTGCATTAGCCGAGCGTGGAGGCAAAATTTTTACAGTAGAAATTCGTGGTACGAAGAGGACTGCAACACCAATTTTTACCACAAGAGTGAAAATTTTAGAATTACAAGAAATTACCTCTTTGCTTGGATTAAAATTAAAATCTAGACAAGTTATTGAGTTGCTCCATAAGTTGAGATATAGTGCCAAAGAATCAAAAACAAAAGATAAACTTATTATTGAAATCCCTTTTTATAGGCAGGACGTGATTCATACAGTCGACATTATTGAGGATATTGCAATTGCGTTTGGTTATAAAAATATTTTACCAGAAGAGTTGAAATTTTATACGGTCGGTAATCTCTTAGAAGAAACAAAGAAAAAAGAAAAAATTTCTGAGTTACTTATTGGTTTAGGCTTTCAAGAGATAAATTCACAGATACTGAGCAATAAAAAAGAACAGTTTGATAACATGAATCTTAAACCAGAACAAGCGATTGAAATTTTAAACCCGGTTTCAGAAACGTTTACTTGTTTAAGAACGAGACTTTTACCTTCTCAGCTCAAGTTTCTTGCTTTTAATACAACAAAAGATTTTCCTCAGAAGATCTTTGAAATTGGAGAAATTGTCAAGCAAAATTTGGAAAATGAGACCAAGGCTGAGAATAAAACAAAACTAGCTTTAACAATTTCACATGCAAAAGCAAATTTCACAGAGGTTGCACAGATTTTAGCATATTTAATGAAAAATGTTAAAAAGGAATATAAACTTGAACCAGTGGACAGTTCTTTTTTTATTCCTGGAAGAGCAGCAGAGATTGTAATACAGGACAAAAAAATAGGGATTATCGGTGAGATAGCCCCACAAGTTCTTGAGAATTGGAATCTCAAAATGCCGGTTTCAGCTCTCGAGCTCTTTTTTGATGAATTATTCTAGAACCTTAACCAACTAACCAAAATAACTCTTACTCTTTTTTTCAGAACTTTTTTCATGTACTTTTTCAATTTCTTTACAAATTTCACCAAGCTCTTTTTTGACTTCTTTCCATTTCGCATATATTTCTTTTATGAATTTTGCTTCTTCGGCTTCACTATATTCTATGTCTAAAATTATCGATTTAATTTCTACCCTCACAAGTTCTTGATATAAGCTTTCCATTTTCTCCTTATCCTGAATGCTCATATTTTTTAAAGCAACTAGAACGAAAAGCGGCGCAGTTACAGGATTCAAAAAAAGTTCTAAAAATCTTAGGAAAGCTATAACCTTATCACTCATTGCTCTCCTAATTTCTCTTAGCAAAAATTCAGTCTCCCTTTCTTGAACTTTTTCAATTTCAAACTCTTCATTTAGATCAGAAAAACTAGGCAGTTTGTATTTGCTCTCAAGTTTTTTGTATTTTTTCCTAATTTCAGAAAGACTAACATTTTTTTCCATCTTTTTTTCAAGCTTAACGAGTTTTTAAATATTGTGAAGCCTCGGCCGTGATTTGAACACGGGACCTCGACCTTTTTAGTTAATTACCAAGGTCGCGCTACTAACCAACTGAGCTACCGAGGCTTAAAAATAGTAAAGAAAAAGGTTTTTTAAAGATAATTGTTTTTTTAATATTAAAGCCCTGTAGTCTAGCGGTCAAGGATCTTTGGCTCTGGCCCAAAGGACCCAGGTTCGAACGAGCATTTTTTAGATGCTTAAGAAAATCCTGGCAGGGCTATTCTATATTTTCGAGCATCAAAAAATATAAATACAATCATACCTTTAAAAAAATACTAGCAAAAATGAAACCAGAATATAAAGAAATCGAAGTTGAATGTCCGAAATGTAAAGCAAAAGCAAAGGTTAAAGCTAATAATCAGTACGATACTTTTTATTCTTGTAGTAATTGTGGCGAGCTTATTGTTGTTAAAAAACTTGGTGAAAATTTTTAAACTTCTCTTTTCTTACAGTTCTAGCTCCTGTAGTCTAGAGGCCAAGGATACAGCCCTCTCACGGCTGTGACCCGAGTTCAAATCTCGGCAGGAGCATTTTTTGTTATTATTTGGTAACAACAAATAGAAAGATTTATAAATAAAGATTTCTTTTAAAAAATATGAAAAATGAAGCACAGCAAGGCAGATTTGTAATTCACTATACTTGTAATTCTCCCCCTCATCACGTTTTAAAGAAAAATGGATTAGAATCTTTAGGAGACAAGTATCAAACACAACCTCGAGAGCATATAAAAATTCCAGAAGAACTACTTAAGAAAAAAGGGCTTTTCTCAGAAGATCCAATCATATTATATATAAATTGCGAAAAATTAATGAGAGACTTAAAATAATTGATAATCTATAATCTTAGCTCTTGGAAAGTTTCCTTTAATAAAGTTTACAAGTTTTTCCTTATCTTCTGGTGGTATTTCTTTATCTAAAGCCACCTCTAATAGTCTTTTCCTATGCAAAAAACCGTTATTTAGAAATTTAAGTAATGAGGTGAGATCCTTAAACTTGGTGTCTTTATCAGAAGGATCATAACTTTTATGTTCGCAAAGTATGTATTTATTCTCTTCGTTTCGAGACCCAAGGTATATTATATTTATCCTCTTAGCCATAAAAAACAGAAGTTATATTTTTATATATAGTTTACTGTACTACATTAAAAAATAAAGTAAAAGGCATCAAAATATTTATTAATATGCCCTCTTTTTTATTTTCATGCAAGATTCGGTCAAGATAGGCATTGAAATTCATCAGCAGCTTGATACAGGAAAGTTGTTTTGTAGATGTCCTTCTATCTTAAGGCAAGATGAACCAGAAATAATTCTAAAAAGAAGAATGAAAGCGGTTGTTGGAGAGACAGGTGTAATTGACGAAGCAGCAAGTTTTGAAGAAGCTCAAGAGCGTGAGTTTATTTATGAAGCTTATAAAGATTCTAACTGCTTAGTTGAGTTAGATGAAGAACCGCCGCACGAAATTAACCAAGATGCTTTAATAATAGCTTTACAGCTTGCTCTTTTGCTCAATATGAAAGTTTTTCCAGTTACTCAAGTAATGCGTAAAACAATAATTAATGGCAGTTGTGTTTCAGGTTTTCAAAGAACTCTTCTTGTTGCAGAAGATGGTTTTCTTGAAATTGGTAACAAGAAAATAGGTCTCCAGAGCTTGACACTTGAAGAAGATGCTGCTCGCGAGATAAAAAGAGAAGCAAATTCAATAACATTCAGACTTGACAGGCTTGGAATTCCTCTTGTCGAGCTCGTGACTAAACCAGATATAAACTCGCCAGAAGAAGCTAAGCAAGTTGCTTTAAAACTTGGAGAAATTCTCAGGGCTTGTAAAGTTAAGCGAGGCATAGGGACTATAAGACAGGACGTCAATATAAGTACGCCGGGGCATCCAAGAGTTGAGATTAAGGGAGTCCAAGAACCAGATTTGATAGTAAAAGTTTTGGAATATGAAATAAGAAGACAACAGCAAGAAAAGACAAAAAGACGGGAAGTAAGAAAGGCAAACCAAGACGGAAGCACAACTTTTCTTAGGCCATTAGCAGGATCAGCTAGAATGTATCCTGAAACAGATCTTCCTTTAATTTATACAAAAGAATTCTTGAAAGAAGCAAGAGGAACTTTGCCAAAACTTCGAGAAGAAATTGAACTTGAGTTGAAAGAAAAAGGAATGAATCCTGAGCTTATTAAATTAATTTTACAAAAGAATAAACTTCAGGAGTTCAAGGCACTTGAAAAACTTGCGAACAAACCAAATTTAATTGCTAAGATGCTTGTTTTATGGCCTCATGAGATAGCAAGCCATGAAAAACTTGGGCTTGAAGAAATTGATAAGAAACTTAATCTTGACATTATAGAACATTTGCTTGAAAAAACTATTAGGGGTGAGGTTCAAGAGTCACAGGTAAAAAAAGTTATGCTTGAAATTGTTAGGGGTAAGGAGCTTGAGCAAGCATTAAAAGCAGAAAAAATTGACCTACAAAAAGTAGAAGAGTACATTCAGCAATTAATCAAAACAAAAAAAGGGCTTAGCGTTAATGCTTACATGGGTATCATAATGCAACATTTTAAGTATGTTAATCCAAAAGATGCTTCGGATATATTAAAAAAATATGTTAAATAAAACTGATCAAAAGAAACTAATACAATAATTTTGATTAACTAATTAACAGATCTAAAATAAGCCAAAATTTATAAATTATCTTTGCTGAAATAATTTATGGAACGTGCATATATTAAAGATTTAAAAAATGGTCGGGTGCTCTTAAAAGGTTGGATTCACGAGCTTAGAGATCTAGCTAAGATAAAGTTTATTCTTTTACGTGACGTGACTGGTATAGTTCAATGTGTCATTAAAGATGAAAAACTTTTTCCTGAATTTACGAAGCTAACACTAGAATCTGTTATTTCGGTTGAAGGCCAGGTTTGTGAAGCACAAATTAAAAGTCCCGAGGTTACAAAAAAAAATATTGAAATTGAAGCTAATAAAATTAAAATCTTATCGATAGCAGAGCCTCTACCCATCGATATTAAATCAAAAGAAATCAAGACTGGATTTGCGAGAAGATTGGATTATAGAAGCCTTGACTTGAGAACAAGAAAAAACATAGCAATTTTTAAGATTCAAGCAGCTTTAATTGAGGGAATGCAGCAATGGCTTAATTCTCAAGGGTTCATACAAGTCTCAACACCTTGTTTGATGGGTTCCGCTTCTGAGTCTGGTGCAGATGTCTTTCATGTTCTCTACTTTAACAAGAAAGCATTTTTAAGGCAGGACCCACAGTTACATCGGCAATTAACAATTGCAGGAGGTTTAGAAAAAATCTATGACCTTGGACCTAGCTGGAGAGCTGAAAAAAGCCATACAGTAAAGCATTTGACTGAACATAGATGTATGGCAGTAGAGTTAGCTTTTATTGAAAATGAAGAGGACACAATGCGAGTTGAAGAGCAAATTGTTGCGAATGCAATTAAAAATGCAATTGGAAAGTGCAAAGAAGAACTTGAATTTTTAAATGTTCGGCTAAAAATTCCAAAAGTTCCTTTCCCAGAACTTAAGTTTCCTAAAATTTATGAAATTTTAGAAGGGCTTGGAAAAAAAATAAAAACTGACGAAGATCTTGATTCAGAAGCCGAAAAATTACTTACAAGCTATGTACAAAAAAAATATAAATCAGATTTTTTCTTTATAAACGGTTTTCCATTCAAACTCAAACCTTTTTATGTTTATCACGATAATGATTATGCTAGAAGTGTTGACCTATACTGCAAAAATCTTGAGCTTAGTTCAGGAGGTCAGCGAGAACATAGATATAATGTTCTAATCAAAAATATAAAAGAAAAAAAATTAAATCCAAAGAACCTTGAGTGGTTTACTAAATTCTTTAAATATGGTATGCCGCCACATGGGGGCTTTGCTCTAGGGATAGAAAGATTTACGCAAGTTTTGCTTGGACTTGAAAATATTCGTGAAGCTTGTTTGTTTCCAAGAGATACTGAAAGACTTGTTCCTTAAAATGGATACGCTTTTTCAATCAAGAATTCTAGAAGCTGTTAAAAAAGCTATAGAACAACATGGTGTTGTTGAGGAATGCCCCTATCTTGTTTCAGAACAAATACCCAAAGAAATAAATGAAGAATTAACGCAAAAACTAGGAAAAAGTTTTGAGCAAGAAATTAAAAATAATGTTATGATGAATAACATCCCCTATAAGGACAAACATGTTCCATGGTATATTTTAAATAAAACTTATAGTCAAGTCCTTGAATTGTTTAAGCAAGGAAGATTAAGAGAAATTTTTTCTTCATAATCGGAAAATTTTTTAAGCCATATTTCTTCATTCCAACACCCCGCATAGCTCAATGGTGGAGCGCACGGCTGTAGTTTATGCATCATTTTGCGTGAAACTCGAGCATGCGTTCATAGAACCCGTGAGGTTGCCGGTTCAAATCCGGCTGCGGGGACTTTTACAAATAAAAAATTGTTAATGCTTCCTTTTTAAAATTATTAGATTGTATGATTATTGTTAACAGAAAATTATTTATGTTGTCTAAAAATAATGTCTCAGCAAACCAACATATAAAACATATAGAAACATTTAAAAACTTTCGAGGCATAAGAAAGATGTATTCTGAAAATGGACAAGATAGAAAAAAATGTTGTTAAGTCTGGAACTACAACTCTCGGATTAGTTTGTAAAGATGGTATAGTACTTGCTGCTGACAAGCGTGCAACGATGGGATATCCTCCTTTAGTGGCGCACAAAAAAGCTGACAAAGTTTTTTTAGTAACCGACAAATCAGCAGTAACAACAGCCGGAAATGTTTCAGACGTGCAGTTAATTCTGAAATTAACAAAAGCTGAATTAAAATTAAAACAGCTTAGAACTAAGGCAGAACCGACAATTAAAGAAATAGCAAGTCTTTTTGCGATGCTAACTTACGAGAATATAAGGAAATTTTCAACACTAATAGGAATTTCAGCCTTTTTAGTTGGTGGTGTTGATAAGAAAGGTTTCTGGCTTTTTGAGGTAGCTCCAGACGGAAGTTTAATGGAACATAAAGATTATGTTTCAGATGGTTCAGGTAGTGTTATTGCTTATGGAGTGCTTGAAGATGCATACAAACAAGAAATAACTGTAGAGGAAGGAATTAAACTTGCTGTAAGAGCGATAAATGCAGCAATGCAACGAGACACAGCTTCAGGTTCAGGAATAGATGTTGTTGTTATTAATAAAGACGGTGCAAAAAAAGTATTGACAGAAGAAGTCAAACAAGTTTTAATAAAGAAAAGTTAAAACATAATGGCCTAAAAGAATAGAATCGCGTTATATTTTTCATGATTAAATTCTCTTGGCTAGTAAAAAATTAAAAATGCCAGACATCTTAAAAGTAATTTTAGACGAACTACCAAAGGTAATCAGCTCTGCAAACTTTGAAGGAGCAAACATTGTTCTTTACACTCGTGATAAGGAATTTTTCCATGAAAGTGATGAAAAAATTAGAGAGATAGTCAACAAGATTAAAAAACGTGTAGAGCTAAGGGCAGAAAAAGAAATTTTGTTAGATCACGATAAAACAGAGAAGATAATCCAAGAACTTGTACCAAAAGAAGCCGAAGTTCAAGGTGTTTTGTTTGACGATGCAAGAAGCATAGTAGTCATAGAAACAAAAAAACCAGGATTAGCGATAGGCAAGGGAGGCGAAATACTAAAGAGCATTAAAGAAAAAACTTTTTGGACACCCCAAGTTTCTAGAATCCCAGCAATTCAAAGTAAAATCACTACTGCAATAAGGCACACTCTTTTTGAAAAGGAAGGTTACAGAAAGAAATTTTTAAATAGCATAGGTAAAAAGATCTATAAAGAATGGAGTCCTGAGAAAAAAGAAGAGTGGGTAAGAATAAGTTTTCTTGGGGGGGGAAGACAAGTTGGCCGAAGTTGCTTACTGTTACAAACACCCGAATCTAGAATCTTGCTTGATTGCGGCATAAATGTTGCGGGGGTTAATTCAGAAAAATTTCCTTATTTTAATGCGCCCGAATTTGATCTCAAGAGCATAGACGCCGTTATACTTTCGCATGCGCATCTTGACCACAGTGGTGTTTTGCCATACCTTTATAGAATAGGTTATAGAGGTCCCTGTTACATGACTGCTCCTACAAGAGACATAACAGCTTTACTTGCTCTAGATTTTATAGGAGTCAGCTATAAACAAGCAGTAGCACCTCTCTTTAGGGTTGCTGACGTTAAGACAATGATAAAACACTCTGTTGAATTGGAGTATAATGAAGTTACTGATATAACTCCTGATGTTCGACTCACTTTGTACAATGCTGGGCACTGCCTTGGAAGTTCAATGATACATCTTAATATAGGTAATGGTTTGCATAATTTACTCTATACAGCTGACTTTAAATTCTCAAGATCTAGGGTTCTAGATCTTGCTGCTTGTAATTTTCCTCGTTTAGAAACACTGATTTGTGAAAGCACATATGGTGGTCAGCAAAACATTTTTTTGCCAAGAAAAGAGCTCGAGGCTTCACTTATCGAAATAATAAACAAGACCCTCGAGAGAAAAGGCAAGGTACTTATTCCTGTTCTCGGTGTTGGAAGAGGACAGGAAGAGATTCTTGTAATAGATAATGCAATAAAGGAGGGCAAGCTTCCTAAAAATGTCAATGTTTATGTAGATGGTCTTGTTTGGGATGTAACTGCAATACACACAGCATATCCTAATTTTCTTTCTTCTAATCTAAGGTCCTTGATTTTCCAGGACCAGAACCCTTTCTTGTCCGATAATATTAAGCATGTGGGTTCGCCACAAGAAAGACAGCAAGTTCTCGAAGGTGGCCCTTGTATTATACTTGCAACATCTGGAATGTTGGTCGGGGGAGCTAGTGTGGAGTATTTAAAAAATTTAATAGACAATAAACTAAACACACTGATTTTTGTTTGTTATCAGGCTGCAGGTTCTCTAGGAAGGCAGATTCAAGAGGGCTTGAAAGAAATAAAATTCGAGGGCGAAAAAGAAGAACACGCTACTTTAAAAATGGAAGTTCATTCTCTAGATGGTTTTTCAGGTCATGCTGGAAGAAAAGAACTTTTGAGTTTTGTAAACAACTTAGTACCTTCACCAAAAAGGATCATAATTAATCATGGTGAGCTTTCTCGTTCTCTGGATTTGGCTTCAACTTTCTATAAACTTTATAAAGTAGAAACAACTGTTCCAAGGAACTTAGACACAATAAGAATACGTTAAATGTTCATTAAGGGTTGATAAGTAGGTGTGCCCTTATCACGATAAACTTAAAAATTATGATTTCTATCTAGAAGCATGGAAAAAGAGGAAAAGATCTTAAAAGTACCATCATTTGAGCAGTGTGCAAAGCATAAAAAATATCTTTTAGACATGTCAGAGATAAGTATTCTACTGGATACCTACAATGATATATTCTCTGATTTTGACCCAAGAGACCTATCTATAAGGGCTCTTTCAGACGATTTTTTGCTTGAAGCAAAAAAAGCGGTTAGAGAAAAAGGACCAGGAATTCATGAATTAAAATTTATGATACCAGAAAACAAGAGAGATTTAAAGATTGAAAGAATTATCAAAAAAAGGTTGAAAAATCACTTTGAGGAGCATTTCAGAGCAAAGGAAAAGGAGGTTAGAGACAAAAGAAAAAATGGCTTAATTCTTGCTTCGCTTGGGTTTCTATTAATGATTTTAGGAGCGATTGTTTTATTTACTCATTTTTTAGAGGGAAGTTTCATTTCTGCAGTCCTTATTGTAGTTTTAGAGCCGGCAGGATGGTTCTTTTTTTGGGAGGGGATGGCAAAAGCCCTTTTTTTATATGAAGAACACACAGAATACAAAAGAGACCTGGAATTTTATAAAATAATGTCAAGGTGTAAAATTGATTTTTTTGCTTATTAATTTTTACTCCTTACTTATCCTAACTTTTTAAGAAAAAATTTATAAACAGTTGTAACCATTTTAAAGTGTCAAAAATAAGAAAATGAAAACAAAAACAATTAAAATTTTTCTTACAATTGCCCTAATCTTCGTGGTTTTTTCTCTTTTCCTGTGTATATCATCATTAGCCTCGCGTGAGGGTAGATCTTTAACAGACCATCTATCTGTACTTACAGAAAAGAAAAGCCCCTCTGACAGAATAACTGAAAATCAGATCCAGGTTTTGGAGGATAAGGTAATCATCTATCTTGACAATCCTGTCCTGGTTACTTATTCCGATACAAACAGTATGGACCCAACCTTAGACAATACAGCAAATGGCATTGAAATTAAACCGGCAAACTCTAAAGAGATTCATGTTGGGGATATAATCTCTTATAAATCTGGAGAGGAGATAATTTCTCATCGTGTTACTGCAATCGGTTATGATTCTGATGGGTGGTTCTGCAAAACAAAAGGTGACAATGCTCAATTCAGTGATAGCAAAGTAAGGTTTTCGCAAATTGTTGGTTTGCTTGTTGTGATTGTTTATTGAACTAGATTAGCACAAGCAACAACCCAAGAAAACATCCTGCACTTAAAAAAGGCATTGCAGGATAAAATTTACCTTTCTTTGCAAATATAAGCAAGAGGGCAAGTGCTAAGGTGGTTGTTCCAACTACAGTGAAAGCAGCTGTTAAACCATAAGAAAGTAAAATAGTCCCAATAAATATGAGGGGGAATGCAACGTCTCCACCGCCAAGAGCAGCTATATTGACTTTAATTTTTTGTTTTTTTAAAAAAGCTTGCTGTTTCTTTTTTGATTTAATTTTTTTAAGTTCTAATTTTAACTTCTTAATTTTTACTTTATCTTTTTTACTTGTGTAGGGTAGGAGAAAACCAGTAAAAATCTTTAAATACTCTATCTGAAATTTCGCCATAGCTTGCATATGCTTTGTTTTCCACACCGCAATCATATCGTACACTGAAATTAAAATTAACAAAATAGCAGCAGCCAAAACATTAAGGATAGGAATAAAAATAACCGCAAGTCCAGGATAAACAAAAAGTTCCGAAACATTATGAATTATACTGTTTCCTTTTTTTATTTTAAAATAAGTGAGAACAAAAGCGATAGGTAAGGCAAGCATTTCCGCTATAGAAATCTTTTTACCAAAAAAATTAAACAAACTTTGTGATCCAAAAATATAGTACAAAAGCAAAGTTAGTGCAACCACCAGACAAATAAAAATAACAATCGCAAACCATCCTTTAATAAATAAGTGAATTTTAATTTTAGATAGTAATAAAAATAACCCAACAGCTATTGCAATAGCAATAAGGATACTTACCAATATATTAATAACATCTATTGTTCTTTTTGGTTCCATCGGTGGGGGCACAGTTTCTTGCACAAACGAGATATCCGGCTTTTCTATAGTTATATTCTTTTCAGCAGCTTCTTGTGCAATTTTCTGGCTAGTTTTTCCAAAATATCTGTCGTAAGAATTAATAACGACTAGGCCAAGAAGCATACTTATTATAAACATTACAACAATTACCACAGTAATTTTAAGATTATGTTTCATTTTCTAAATCTTAAAAGATTGTGATTTAACTTCCCAAATTTTTTTAAAAATTTAAATCCATGCTTTTCATAAAATTTTCTAGCTCCTCTATTATGTTCTCTAAAATCTACAAGAATGTTTTCCTTTTTAAATTTCTCTTTTATTTTTTCAACTACCTTGAGAAGTCTAGTAGCAAGTCCCTTTCTTCTATGTTCTGGCAAAATATAAAGATCACCAATGTACACAGAATCTTTAGTAAAACCAAAAGCAATGTAGCCAACAATTTTCTTTTTTATTTCAACAACAAATGTTGCTAGAATAAATTCATTAAATTTTTTTCTCCATTCTTTTTTCATAAAAGGAGAGTTGCAATATAACGTATCAACTAGCTTGATAATCTGTTTTCTATCTTCCTCTTTTGCTTTTCTTATTAACATTTTTATCTCTTAATGCAAGTAAGATTTATAAAATCTCTGTTCTTCATGGTAAGATGAAAAATGTGCAGGATGCTAAACTAACCCCCTACGAATTTAGAGGCAGGCTGACCGAAAAAGATTATCAGCACCTCATAAAAAAATTTGGTATTCAACCCATAACCAATGAAATTCTTGAAAGAATTAAGAAACATGCAAAAGAACTGCATTTCATGCTGACAAGAAGAGTTTTTTTAGCTCACAGAGATCTTACATGGCTTCTTGATGAATATGAACGAGGAAATAAATTTTTTTTATACACTGGTCGTGCCCCGTCAGGCAAGATACATATAGGACACTTGTTACCATGGGTTTTCTGCAGATGGTTGCAAGAAAAATTCCAAGCAGAACTATGGTTTCAATTTCCAGACGAAGAGAAATTCATGATTCGAGAAGATCTCGAGTTTGATGAAGTTCAAAAATGGACAAATGAAAACATGCTCGATGTAATAGCTCTCGGTTTTGATCACAGAAAAACACATTTTTTAATTGATACAAGGCACGCAAATATAATGTTCAAAGAAGCTTGCAAAGTTGCTAAAAAGATCACATTCTCAACTGTCAAAGCTGTTTTTGGTTTTTCAAATGAAACGAACATAGGCTCTATTTTTTATACAGCCATGCAGGCAGTTCCTTGTTTCTTGCCGAGTGTTCTTTCAAAGAAAAATATCCCTTGCTTAATTCCTTTAGGAATAGACCAAGATCCTCATTTCAGAATTGCGCGAGATGTTTTACCCAAACTCGGTTACTATAAACCTTCAATTATACACGCCAAATTTCTAAGTGGATTAAAAACTTATGGTAGCAAAATGTCAACAAGCGACCCTGATTCAACAATCTGGACTACCGATACGCCAGAGCAAGTCAGAGACAAGATAACAAGGCACGCTTTTAGTGGAGGCAAATCAACTGTAGAAGAACACAGACAGCAAGGTGGTAATCCCGATGTTGATGTTTCATATCAATGGCTCAATTATTTCTTTGAGCCAGATGACAAAAAAATAGCAGATATTTATAGGGATTATAAAACAGGCTCTATGCTAACCTCTGAACTTAAAGAGTACCTTATAACAAAAATAAACATATTCTTGAAACAGCATCAAAAAGCAAGAGAAAGAGCAAAAAAACAGGTTGATAAGTTCATTTTTCACTGGAACATATAAAAAATAGGGGCTGGCGCAGGAGGGGTGAGCCAGGGATATATTTTATAAAACAAAATAAAGCTTTTTAAACCCCAGATTTTTAGTATAAAAATGGAAAGCCTGCTAAGTGAAGGGGGTAGTACGAAAGAGGTTAAGGAAAGAGAGTTTAAAGAAAGCTTTGTTGTTTCTTTACTTAAAAAAGCCATTTTTACGCCAATACTTCAAACCATATTTCTCAATTCTCTAGAAAGAAGAATGTATAAAGATATAGTTGAAAAGAACCCACACTGCTTAAGAAAAGTTAAATTAATGAAGTTCAATTTTGCTAGAGCTCTCCTAACGTGTTCTGTTAGAAATTTTAAGAAAGGATACATATCTAAAGAGGTAGCCAATAAGCTTGTACATGTTTTTGTACAGGGAAACATGGTAAAAGGAGCAAAGGAGCTTAGAACTATAGATAAATTTAGACAGGATTTCGGAATTTGGCCACCTGGTTTCATTGTCCTTTCACCTACACAGAGATGTAATTTAAGATGCGTTGGCTGTTACGCAAGTTCAAAAGATACAGCACCAACACTACCATTTAACGTAGTAGAAAGAATAGCCAATGAAGCTCACGATTTGCTAGGGAATAAATTTATGGTCATAAGTGGTGGTGAACCATTAATGTATCAGTCTCAAGGAAAGACTTTGTTTGATATCTGGGAGCAGCATCCTGACATGTTTTTTATGTTTTATACTAATGGAACACTTATTAATGAGGAAGTTGCAGAGAGACTTGCAAGACTTGGAAATGTTAGCCCAGCTATTTCATTAGAGGGTTTTGAAAAAGAAACTGATGTAAGGAGAGGCAAAGGAGTATTTAAGAAAATTCTTGAAGCCACCAATAATTTGAGACGTGCCGGGGTTCCGTTTGGCATTTCATTGACAGCAACAAGAGAAAATATAGGCACTTTACTTAGAGATGATTTTTATGATTTTATTTTCTTGAAACTTGGTGCAACATACATATGGTTATTTCAGTTAATGCCAATCGGGAAAGCAAGAACTGTAAAAGAGTTGATGTTAACGCCAGAAGAGAGAGTTGAATTGCTTAAAAAGTGGGAATATCTTCTTGAGAAGAAAAGGTACTGCATAGCAGATTTCTGGAACTCCGGAGTACTAGCAGATGGATGTATTGCGTATGCAAGGCGCGGAGGCTATTTTTACATAGACTGGAATGGAAACATAATGCCGTGCGTTTTTGTCCCATATTACGAGGATAATATCATAGACCTTTATAAGAAAGGCAAGAGCATTACCGATGCTTTATTTTCTGATTTGTTCAAGAACGGTAGAAAATGGCAAGAGGAATATGGTTTTGCACATCAAAGCGATCCAAGTAACTGGTTGATGCCATGCTCGATAAGAGATCATTTCAAAAACTTCAAGAAAAATATTCTAACGAAAAGAGCCAAACCAGAGGACAAAGATGCTGCTTTAGCAATAAAATCGAAAGAGTTTGAAAAATTTTTAGATGAGTTTGATAAGAAGCTTGAAAAATTGACGGACCCTATTTGGAGACACGAGTATCTTAAAAAATAAATTTCTTAAAACGGGCCCGAGGGGATTTTCGTTTTTCCTCAAGGGAAAGCATCGGAAACCGTAGGTTTCTGATCATTCGAACCCCCGACACCTGGCTTTCTCCTTCTACCTTTAATTTAAAGGTTCATAAGGAAGTGTCCTTATTTAAAAGGCCAGTGCTCTAACCAGGCTGAGCTACGGGCCCACTAAAAAACAAGAAACTTGACATTTAAAAGCTTAGTGTTTTACTCATTTCTGATTTTATACTTTTTTTCCCACTTTTTAATGTTTTTTTCAAGAAATTTTCTTGGGTTTTTACTTCTTTGCGAGTCTGAAAGTCTTGTAAACAGATTAAAGAAACCTAGAAATGGCATGTATAAAGGAAAATATCTTAGGCCGTGTATACTTCTCTTAAGAATTGATCTTGCCCCCCCGAATTTTCTGAATGCCCAAACCTGCATTTCTTTTAGCTCTTTTGCAGTCATGTTTTTAGGTTCAAAAACAACATTTCCAAAGGTGTAGTAAGACCAGTTGTCATGGAATTTTCCTCCATCTTCACCGTTAATTATAATTCTATTTTCCTTTTTCAATTTCTCATATATAGCTGTTTTTTTGAAAGGAGTTAATATACAAAATTGTGCATAGTCGATATTGGCCTTTATTGCAAATTCAACAGTCTCTTTTATAGTTTCTTTAGTGTCAGAATCAAAACCAAAAACAAAACTTCCTATAACAGGAATTCTTGCTTCATGAATTTTTTTTGTTAGTTTTAAAAATTGTTCTGGTTTGTTAACTTGTTTATGTGCTTCTACCAAGCTTTCAGGATTTATGTTTTCATAACCTATGTATACACCAGAACACCCTGCTTTTTTTGCAAGTTTCAGTAGTTCTGTATCAAAAGCTTGCGAGAGACTGGCTTGGCTTATCCATTTTTTATTTAATTTAGCTCTTATCATCTCTTTAAAAAGCTCTTTAGCATATTCAGGATTTGCCCATATATTATCGTCTACAAAAAGCATGAAGTTTAATTTCCTACCATGCTTTAAGATATCTTTAATAACCTCTTTAACGGGCCTGAACCTATATTTTGCACCATAAATATTAGTGACAGTGCAAAAAGAACAGTTATACGGGCAACCTCTTGTGGTATAAGTAACAACATCAGTTAAATAATTTACTTTATGGCCTTTTGCACGCATATTTTCAATTATAGTTCTATCAGGACAAGGTAACTTGTCTAGACAGACAGGTTCTTTGTTTTTGTAAACTTTTTTAAGCTTATTTTTTTCAAAATCTTTTAAAACTTGTGGCCAGTAACCTTCTAGCTCGCCAATACCAACAAAATCAGCAAATTCTAGTGATTCTTCAGGTGCAACACTTGGATGTGGGCCCCCTATGCCAACGATCTTACCACGTTTTTTGAACTCATTTGCAATTCTATAAGCTTTTGGGGCGCAAGAAGTTATGACACTCAACAGCAAGATAAGGTCAGCATTTGAATTAAAGTCGATCTTACCACCAAGATTTTCGTCTGTAAGTGTAATTTTTATCTCTTTAGGGGTCATTGCGCGAAGAATCGGAGCAGCAAGATTACCAGTATGAAAAGCTTGAGATGTCTCACTTATGAAACCTACAGGGATAATAGCATATATATGTTTTAACCGCATTATTTTGTTTCCTTTTTAAACTATTTAAACTTTTAGAATTAAATTTTTATCTTCGTTTCTTTAACATCTTTAGAATGCTGATTCATTTCGCCCTTATTAAGGCAGTCAAAACAAACATGGACACTACCATCTTTCTCTTTTACTATTCCTGTTCCATGACATTTCTCGCAATTCTTGTCTGCCATCTTTTTTCCAAACCTGCCTAATTTATAAGCTTTGTTGTGATGCAAGATTAGTTTAATTTTCATTAATTTTTGAAAAAATTATGCACTCTTTTCCTTTCTCATTATTTATAGAATTAACAGTAATTGTGGTTTCATTATTTTTGTCTTGATAAGTAATTGAAGTACCTAATTTTAATAAAAATAAATAACTTTCCTTATCTTTAGTTATCACAACCGTAACCGAATCTCCGAGAATTTCCTTTAAAAATATATCGTATGGCCCTAAACTTCTATGTTTCCTTAAGTAGAACGTGTCTGTAACCTCTTGCTTTCTAAATTCATAAACAGGGGCCTTGGTTTTTTCAAAAACAGAGCTTGCTATAAAAAATGGCAAAGCAAACAAAACGATTTTTTCAAGTTTCATGTTTTTAACTTAAAATCTTGGTTTTTATTTTTTATTGTGTTAGGATGCAAGCACTTGTGTTAAATCTTAAACCTACTCTCTTATTTGCTAAGATGAAACGCTTATACCTAGTTAACTACCAACCTGCATATTAATGAGTTGTATCTTTTTTTAGTGTATTATTGCATTAATAGCATCAAAGTTAATACATTTTTCTTTTTATGGATCTAAGAGAAGGATCTAAGTAAGTAATCCTTTTATCTTTTTATGGAAAAAGTAGAACAATTTGTGAGGTCAAAATTACCAAAATATTTTGTTGATAATCATGTAGTGTAGGTGGTTAAAGAGGGATTATGGTTATTACAATTTTATCCAGGTGCAAATAAAGAAGTTGTTGAATATGGTTGTTGGTTACATGAAATAGTTCATCCTACTGGAGGCTATGATAAAGATGATCATAATGTTGCTTCTGCAAAGATGGCAGAAGAATTCCTAAATGCAATTGGTTATGATAAAACTAAATTAAAAGCAATTTTGCATTGTATTGAATCACATAGAACGAGCAGAGGGCCGGATCCTGAAACAATAGAAGCAAAAATAGTTTTTTCTGCAGATAATCTCTCCAATTTTACCAAATTTTACTATATGTCTAAAAAGGATGGGTTTAGAAGAAGCTGTAAAAAAATTAAAGAGAGATATAGCCCATTCATTCATGCTTCCTGAAGCGTTAGAAAAAGCTAAAAAGTTATCCAAAGAAATAGAAAAAAAATATCATGTTAGTATTTTATAAAAAACTTACCTTGGGAATCAAACTTTTCAGAACGCCCCGACCGAGAATTTCGTTAAGGGTTGACAAGGGTTTACCCTTATATTCGAACTCGGATCTGAACCGTTCAGTAGCCTAAAGCACTAGTTTCCCGAGGCTTTTTAAAAGGCTCTGACAGGGTTCTATGTTAACCGTTGCACCATCGGGGCATGTATTATCTATAGAAAGAGATTTTTTAAAACTTTTTGTTTAGAAAAATATAAAAACTAAGAAAAACAGAGACAGATATGAATAGATTTAGAAATTTTGAAGATTTTAAGAAAGAAGTAGAAAGATATAAATTTCTTATTACTTATTACGAAGCCGTTGGAAAAGATAGAACTCTAACTAAAATAGATCAAGAAATTTGTGATCATGCTACATTGATTGATAGGGTAAAAAAAGTGGGGTCTAACAAAATAGAGTGCATCTGCGTTCATCCAATAAAGATCAGTGTTGATATTGGAGATATAATTTCATCAACAGATTTGTTAAAAGAATTTCAAAATTCCCAAAGAAGAAAAGGTGATAATCAGATGCCAGACCATCAAAAATATCCCCAATTTTATGTTGAGTAATTATTTCATTTCTTCAAAAATTTGTAGGCAGAATGTGCTGCAATAGCACCATCACTTGCAGCTGTTATAATCTGTCTTAATGACTTTGCAATACAATCTCCTGCTGCAAAAATTCCTTCCACGTTAGTTTTCATTTCTTTATCAACTAGAATATAACCTTTATCATCCAATTTAACTTCGAGTTGCTTAACAAGATCAGTTCTAGGAACCTTTCCAATTTCAACAAAAATTCCTTGGCATTCAAGATTCCTGCCATTCTCTAAAATAATCGCCTCAACAAAATTTTTGCCAGTGACCTCTTTAACATTTCCGCGCAATATTTCAATTTTTGTATTTTTCTTTGCTTCTTCTAACTTAACATTCTCAGCTTTCATTTTTTCTTCTTCATATTTTGTAATTAAATAAACTTTTTTTGCATATTCAGCGAGCAACAAAGCAGTCATAACAGCACTATTGCCACTTCCAACAACTGCGACAACTTTATTTTTGAATAAAGGAGCGTCGCAAGTTGCACAATAACTTATTCCTTTACCAATCAACTTATTTTCATTTTTTAATCCAAGTTTCTTACTTTCTGTTCCAAGCGCAAGGATCATTGTTTTAGAAAAATAAACCCTGGTATGAGTTTTTACTATACACATTTTTTCCTTTTTAATGTCGATTGCCTCTTCTTGTTTTATTTCAACTTTTAGTTTTTCAAGTTGTGATTTTAACTTTTTTACAAGTTCTATGCCTGAAGTTTTTTCAATGCCAGGATAATTTTCAAGAACGTAGATATAATTTGCTTGTCCACCAATCTCTTTACCTAAAACAAGTGTTTTTAACTGATATCTTGCACAGTATAGTGCAGCTGTCATCCCAGCCGGCCCTGCTCCAAGAATTATAACATCATAAATTTCCATTTAAAATCCAGGGAAAAAGGGATTATAAATTTGTTGTTTAAATCATACTTCCAAGGAACAGTAGCATCTCAGGTCACCCTTAGTTTGAAACCAATAAAACATTTGGACTTTTCATCTCTAGATTTATTTGTAGATTGTTGCAAGCCCCTCTGTTTGAATGCGTTTTTTAAATTTTTTTGGATTCATTTCAAGGAAAACTTTGCTTTTGAATTCTTCTTTTAGTACATGCTCCAAGAATTGTGCAATGTGCATATCACTTGACAAAAGAAAATTATATCCAAAGTGAACGTCCACACCCAAAGCTGCGAAGAACATTCCGATTGCGATAGCTTTTTCTGTTATTGGCATTGGACATGAAACCAAAAAAGGCATTTCGTGTATTTCTTTATTACAAACTTCTGCTACGATTTTAAATAACTCAGCTACACGAGAGTTGTTAACGCAACTTCCAAAATGAAAAAAGTTCTTTCCATCAAGTAAGCCATGCTGTGCTAACTTGAATGCAATACAACCAGTTGTCACAAACAGATAATCTCGCGAAAGTTCTTTATAAACCTCAACCCAGTTTTCTTTCACGTGAGGATTCTGGCATCCAATAACTGCTATGATTCCTTTCAGTTTTTTTTCTTTTATCTTTTTTGCAATTTCTTTTGTATTCCAAGGGAGATTATTCTCGTGAAAGCCAACTATGGCAAATTTCTTTTCTTCAGAAAAAATTTGTTTGCAGGTTCTATGTCTTGACATTGTTCTCCCAGTAATTATTATTTTTTCAGCAACTTCTTTGGCTTCTTGTTTGTTCTTTACTGGCATATGTAGTGCATTAGGAATTCTACACAAGTCACTTGTTGTGATAATTTTTGTATGATAACACTCAGCAAGATCAGCTAGAGAGGGCATTATACATTGAACATCAACAACCATCGCGTCAATCAAACCACTCGCGATTACTTGTTCCTGTAACAGGAAATTAGCTGCAAGTGGTACACCATGTCTTGCCAGCAAACTTGCACCAGTACAACAGACACCAACAAGATTAATATCCTGGTTCTCTTTTTTCTTTACTTCATGGGCGATAGATTCAGCGAGCATTGGTTCATGCCCGTGAACAGCGATATTTACTTTATTAGGATTAATAACCCCAAGATTCAGTTCACCTATTTTTGGTTTTGGTTTTCCATAAGTCTTATCTTCAAGTTCAGTTGCAAGATACAGTCCGTAGTAACCGTCTAGTATTCCTAGTTTTAAACACCATGCAAGTATATCATGAAAATCAGCATTGCACCCCATTGTAGTTGTATGTATTGCTTCAGAGATTTCTTTGAAATGTTCACCTTCCGCAGAAGGAAGAAACCCTTTTTCTTGCCACAATTTATAAAGATAGGGTGGTGCTCTTCTTTTTATATAATCTTTAGGATACTTTTCTTTTAAATATTCAAGCAGATGATAAGCATGCCCACAATGCGCAGCTGTTCCTCCTGCAGTAAATCTTAACAAATTTCTCGAAACAATTAAATCTTGTGAAGCACCACAAGCGCCTTTATTTCTTAAACTCCAAACAACACAAGGGCCCATTAGACAATTTTTACAACACTTTCCATCCCTGCCAATGGTGCACTGATTACCCAACCTACCCCAAATGGATACTTTCCGCAACCCTTTTTTCATACAATGTTTAGGAAAACTAAAGTTTTTAAATTATCCTTCGCTTTGAATTAATCCTGTGTATCTATAAAGTAGTAACAAACAAAAGATTTATAAATCTAGTTTTCCTTGATGTTTTATGAAATTCGGTCAAAAATTCAAGAGAGAAATATCAAAGTTCTTAGTCCCATTCATGCTTTACACAACAGTCCAAAGCACAATGCCAGGGCAAACACAAGAGCAATCTTCATACAAAACAACTCTCGAAAAAATTGTAGGTGATGAAAATGTGGTTCGTTTATATCCCAAAGGAAAACCCTGTTATGTTATATCAGATAAACACGATGGTTATAAGAATTATGAAAAAATTGAAAAGAAAGAGGATTTAATTAATAAAGTTAAGAACGGTGAAGTCTATGTTGTAGATCTAGGTGATGTTGTTCATCCTGAAAGAATCAGCGAGCATGGGCAAGAATCTAAATTTTTAGACAGAGAGATTGCAAGAAAGGACACTTTAGAAAAATTAGGAAAAGAGAGATATTATACTTGTTTAAAAGGAAATCATGATTATGAAGCAGAAAAAAGTTATGAAAAACGTAAAGCAGTTAATGGTTGCAATATAGGTATCCTTAACTTATTTTACAGATGGCTCAAAAAATTTGGACCCGGAAAAGCACTCGCTAATGCATGGCATGAAATTAGATTTCCTTCAAGAGGATTCACAGAAAACCAGTATGCATATTTAAAATCACTGCCAATTGCAGTAATAATAGATGATAGCATTGTCCTTACTCATGGAGGTTATCCTAGTAGAGAGCAGTATTCTAATAGAAACAAAGCAATTTATGACATTCTCTGGAACAGATCTGGAGATGCCGCAGAATTTCTTGATGATATCGGAGCAAAATTATTAATTAATGGCCATACTGCACCAAACCAGGCAGCTTGGATGTATAACCTACTTCTTGCATTACAAGGAAGAGCAAAATGGGACACCAGAAGAAGAATTGCTACAATTTATAATAAAAATAAAAATCCTACACGAGTATTTATAGGTCCATCTAAACCAGAAACATGGGGTTCTTGGAGAGGTATGTTTGGTGGTGGTGGGGGTAGTTATCTAAAATTAGATTCGGAATATAACCCAGATAAATGGAAACCAGGAAAACAAATTCAATATCTAGATTAGCGCAAACACAAGCAACAAGCCAATCACAACAAGGATTATGCCTGCTACGAGATGTAACAATCTAAGATTCTTTTCACGCCATCCACTGACTCGATCAACAGTTGTAAAACCATAATAGACAGCCAAAGTTATTGCTAGCATCGGTAAAATGAAAATTATATTGTAAAGCAACAGTAAAGGCAGTGCTCCTAGAACACCTAAAGGTTGTAGAAGTCCTGAAGCGATAATATAAGGACCCATTGTGCAAGGGGTTAAAAATAAAGCACATATAATTCCTATGATAAATGCTCCCGCTGGTGAAGTTATCCTTGCGATCCAATTCTTCATTGAAGGACGCCACTTTCTTGGAACCTCTGTAACAAATCCAGCACTGCCATAAGCAAAAAAATCTTTAATGTTAAAGGCACCAAGAACAATGCCAATTGCTCCGAACACTTTGTATAGTATTAGAGCAACACTTTTTATAGTTGCAATAGCGCTAAATATCTTAATTAAAACAATACCATAAAGAAGATACATTAAGAATATTGCGATTGTAAATGCAAAACCAACCTGTAAAACTTTTTTTCTTTCTCTAGGATATCTTGTTAGTATAGCTACTAATGCAAGAGCAAGGATAGCCAATTCACAAGGATTTACAGCATCTGCTACTGCCAATCCCAATAATGAAGGAATTGATATGGTCATGATAAATCTTGTTTTTAAGTTTTTAAAATTTAAAATTATCCTCTTGTCATTGTTTCACCACATTTATCACATTTAATACTTCTACAAGGAACTCCAACTTGTTTTTCAATTCTAAAACCACACTGAGGACAAATACAAAAATCTGGAGAACCTTTTCTTAATCTTTTCCCATTACCAAGAGTTTCTATCATCTCAAAATTTCCTCCTTGGATTTTAATAGCATTACCTTCTATTAAAGCTTTTGCAACCTTTTTTCTCGCCGCTTTGATTAACCTATGAAATGTTGGTTGAGATATGTTCATTTCTTTTGCAGCCCTTTCTTGATCAACGCCTTCTAAATCTTTCAAGCGCAGGGCTTCTAGCTCATCTTGTGTTAACACGTTTTCTTGAACTTCAATAAAATCACCGACAGGCATAAAGTACCCGCATCTCCCTAGACTTGCGATTCTTCTACATTTTCTTGGCCTTGGCATCTTTTTGTAAATATAGTTTCTTAACTTATAAATCTAGCTCTTTTCTTTTTATTTGCTTAATTCTTTTAATTTGTCCTTTATAGCTTTCATTTCCTGTTCTAAATCCTTCAATTCCTTTTGAAGTATTTTTTTCTGTTCATCTTTACTAAGCTCTATGTTTCTTAAAGGAACTCTAAGTCTATAAGCCTTTCTCCATACTCTACTTATGCAGGGACCTCTACCCCATCCAGTTCCAGGACCTAAGCCAAAAGGACCTGTTCCGTCTCCACAAGGCATTTTAACCTCCAAAAATTTAATTTTTAATTTGAATATATATTCATTAATCTTATTTTTTTTGAATATGAATATATATTCATTATAGTTTATAAATCTTTTGGTTTTCAACTAAAGGAATCACACAGAATACAAAAAAGCTTGCTTAAAAAATCTGTAGTCTTTCATCAAAGTATATATTGATACTAGGACCTTTAAACTTTTTAAGTTCTTCTTCAAACCACTTAAAAAAATCTCTAAGTGATGGATGCTTTATTTTACCCCATAATTCTTCTGGTCGTGCAACCATTCTTAAAATTCTTATTACTTTTTTTTCTTCATTTTTTTCTAGTTTACCAGGATACGCTTTGGTAACTTGTTCTATAATCTTTTCAAATTCAAACTTTAGATCCCTCCCTATTGCAATAATATAATCTTCTAATTCTTTTTTTATAGAATTCCAGTCTCTAA
Organism: Candidatus Pacearchaeota archaeon; assembly: GCA_038894195.1. Taxonomy (GTDB): domain Archaea; phylum Nanobdellota; class Nanobdellia; order Pacearchaeales; family UBA284; genus JAWAPZ01. The sequence goes on along the minus strand of JAWAPZ010000001.1, from coordinate 127,422 downwards.
CATCCTTTATATTAAATTCTCCGTTCTCTGTAACATGACCAATTTCTACTTTTTTACCAAAAAACCAGTACTCTTGAGCTTTTTGCCAGAATTCGATAACAGGTGGAAGAACAACTTTTTCTTTTGGTTCATATTTTTTAAGATATTCTTCAATCCATTTTGGAGTTATCGATGCTTCCTCTAAACTTTTCTTTATTTTCCCTACTTCGTAAAATTTAAAGACAGCATCTTCCAGTTCTGAAAGGTCATTTAGTTCTTCTTTACACCAAGCAGCAGTACACCAACTATAAGGTAGCATTTCGTTGATAAGGATTTTACTCTCTAAGTTTTTAACATTTTTAGGATCTTCATCGAAAACCCCGTAGTCATTTTCATTTAAATAAAACAAAGAAAGAACCAAACTAAAAGGTGCATGCTTGGCGTAGTGGTTCATAGCTAGAAAAAAAACTCTCTTTTTGCAAGTGGAGGTTGTATTAGCTTCTTTGAGCAGATCCAACAAGGCATCAGCTACATCTTGATATTGCTTCAATTTAACTTTTTTACTTGGCAGCACTATGCCAGGAACTAAAATTTCTTTTCCTTTTTCTTCAAGACGAATATAAAAATTTCCATCTTCTGGTGAAAGTAGAGGTGTTCTATATCTTTCGTACAGTTTTTTAATTCCCATATCCACTCTTAATTTTTTTTCTGTACTTATCATTTTAAATTCTTCAATTATTCTTTAGTATGGCTTGTTTAAAATCATCAACACTATATCTGTCCCCAAGGTAAACTTTACAATCAATTATAACACAAGGAACACCTTGTGGCAATATTTTTAATCTATTAATTGCGTCTAGATCTTCTTTAACAGCCAGATTATACTCTTTAAAAGTAATATTAAATTCATGTTCAACTTGTCTGATTCTTGGGATTACATTTGCACAATGTGGGCATCCGGTTTCATGTATGAAAATATATTTATCTAAGAACTTACATTTGTCCTGTGGTATAATCATTTTATCCTTTAGAATTAAGGTATCTGTATTGTTACTGCTACAGCCATTTAACACCAAAACAGAAACTATTAAACCTGTTAAAATTATCACAACAATCAATGACTTCATTTTTTCAGGATCTGACTTCATTTTAGTAGTTTTCACAAAAAACTTCAAAATAGCTTCTAGGATGCAAGCAGTTAGGGCATTTCTCAGGAGCCTCGCGTCCAGTAAAAATATAGCCGCAGTTTCTGCATTTCCATTTTAAAACTTTGTCTTTTTTGAAGACTTTGCCTCTTTGCAAATTCTCTAACAACTTCTTGTATCTTGCTTCATGAGCCATCTCGACTTCAGCAACTTCTTTGAAAAATGTTATAGCATCTTCCTCACCCTCTTGTCTTGCTATCTTTTCAAAATCAGGATACATTTTTGTCCATTCATAATGCTCACCTTCAATTGCTTTCATCAATGCTTCTTTTGTATTAGAAGGTTTTTCTCCAAGAAGTTTTAGAATTATTTTTGCATGTTCTAGTTCGTTATCAGCTGTTTCTTGAAAAATTGCCGCAATCTGCTCAAAACCTTCCTTGCGCGCGATACTAGCAAACATATCATATTTCACTCTTGCCTTACTCTCGCCTGCCAAAGCTTCAAGAAGAACTTTTTCTGTGTTCAAACCTTTCTTGACTGGTTTTATTTCTGACATCTTTTTTCAAGAATTTATATATTTATTAATTTTTCTAAATATAATTCTGCTAACTTATTGCAGGCAATTAAGCCTAAAGCAGATTTGCAAGTTTCTTTATATCCTTATTTGCTACATGAGTATAAATTTGAGTTGTTTTCAAATATTATAGTCTAATAATCACTAATTGTGTTGAATGTCAAGCCAGATTCTAACAAATAAGCCATAAAGCCGTGCCTTAGCATATGCGATGTCTTAATTAATTCACAATAGGATAGTCTTCATAAAGTGACTTCATCAAGAAATTTATTAGCTTAAAAATTATTTTTCAACTATAAACAGTTGTTTTTTCTGTAAAGCCTTTTCTATAATCTTTTTTTCCCTCTCGGTTACTATTGTATAACAAAAAATTGCATGTTCAAGGTTAAATGTCTTTGCTAAATTTTTAACATTTTTGAGGTCTGCTCTCGAAAGGTTTGCTTCAGAAAGGTATGCTCTCAAAAGGTTTGCTTCAGAAAGGTATGCTTCAGAAAGGTTTGCTCTCCAAATGTATGCTCCCGAAAGGTTTGCTTCAGAAAGGTATGCTCTCGAAAGGTTTGCTCTCCAAATGTATGCTCCCGAAAGGTTTGCTTCAGAAAGGTCTGCTCCAGAAAGGTCTGCTTCTCTTCCTCTAAAAAATGGTAAATAAAGAGTTTTTGCCACAACACCTCGAAGCTCAGAATTATCTATTATTATAGGATTTAAATAAAGCCCCGCATTTATTAAATACTTTTGCAGTTCTTCAAAAGATTCATGATTAGAAAGATTAAAACCTTCTTCTAATTTTATTCTAGAAAAATTCCTTTCTCCAGCTAAGATTTTTTTTACAAGTTCGTCTCCTTTCATTGGTATAAGTTGTGTTACCATGTTGATTAAATAAAGATTAAGGTTTATAAATATTTCGATTCTTTAACTACTCTTAAGATACTACATCAACCTCTAAAAGACACTAGCCCTCGCAACTTTGGATTTTTTGCCTTTGGAACATTGCACTAAAATTTCGTCTTCATTTCATTCGAAGAAATGAACAGCAATTAAGCGGTTTCGTTCGATTAGGTGATTTGTAAGGCATTAAATTTTCAGCAGCGAAGTGTCTCTGCAAAGACACCTAGAAATGAGCCTGGTTCTATTAAAGCAAATGGGATTAATATTAGATAAATTCGGCCATTATTAGATACCTACATAATAAATAAAGAAGAATTAGCAGATCTGCTTCTACTTTAGGATTTATGTTCTTTTAAGTGGATTATATCTGTAATAAAGTAAGTAGCAAAACTTAGACTTCAATTACATCATCTTTATTTTTTGAAAACTTCAACACAAATTCTTTTGCTTTTTTTATACTTTCTTCTGAAATTTTTCCTTGTAATAAAACAGAAGGCCCAGGCTTACTTTTTAATTCAAAAATCTTTTCATTATTGTTTTTCAGATTCTTCAACTTCAAATTTTCTTCGTGATTTCTTCCTACGATTATTTTGAATTCTGAAAAGAAAAAATGACGCCCAACTTTAAGAAGTTCCACATCTCTTGGTTCAATCTCCCCTATCTCTTTTCTCTTGAGTAAATCTTTTAATCTTTCTGCAAAAACTTTCTCGCACAACAAACAACCTCCAGCAGGGCTAGGATAAGAAATTTTATAATAATTGGCAAGTTCTATTTGTTTTTTTCTGCTTCTGCCTGAAATGTCCAAAAATTTTTCTCTGTCAACTAATTTATTTTTTTCTGGAGCCGTCTTAGGTAGAAGTTTTGCTGATAAAGGTCTTAATATCTTGCCTTCTAGTTTAGTTTCTTTTTCTATTAACATTAAAGCTTTGTAATGCTGGCTCATAGGTCTTTCGTTGAGAACTTCTCCTGTCACGACAAAATCATTCTTTTTTAGAAATTTTTTAATATATTTTAAAATGAAAATCCTACAGTCAATACAAGGATTTAATGCAGAACCATAACCGAATTTTGGCTTAGCAATCATTTTAAGATACTCTTTAAAAAGTTTCCCTTTCGTGCAATCAATAATTTTTTGCTTAATTCCTTGAACTTGACAAAAATTGAATGAACAATCTTGTTGAAAGCAACCTGCCCCGAATGGAAGTTTAAATGTTATTGCTATAATTTCAAGATTATCATTCTTTTGTTCCTGCGTTATCTTTATGGCAAGCCTGGAGTCTAGACCGCCCGAAAATAAAACATAACATGTTGGTTTTTCTTTTTTTATTTTTTGCTTTTTATCTGTCATAAAATAAAAAGGAAATTTTTGTTTTTATACCTTACCAAAAGAAAAAGAGAAAAGTAGATTAAAAGTTTAGATAAGAGATAACACATTCTTAAATAAGATATATCAAAATAAAAAATAGTGGCTATAACTGATTTAAGATAAGACAAATTAAAAGCAAAATTGAAGGGAGGTTTAGAGATTGCAAAAACTTCAGAATTTAATGAAGAACTATTAAAACAAACCGAATAAAATTTCCAAAGTCGTTGTTCATAAAACAGACTTTTAAGGCTTAAAACCCATGAATTCCGTAGAATTCGTTAAAAGTCTGTTATGCTCAATTGCAGGGTCTTAACGGATTTTGCAAAGATTTATATACTAGAAGCACTATGATATTTTTATGAGAAAATTATATATTGTTTTAATTATTATTGCCCTAGTTATTCTTACTGGAATTTTTGTTTATTGGATAAATGTTCCAAAAATCAATTATTCTTGTAAAGTTGATTCTGATTGTATAATTGTAGATAAACATAATTGTTGTGGGTATTATCCTGTTTGCGCAAACAAAAATTCCAAGCCCAATCCGGGTTTTGTAAGATTCACTTGCGGTCTATCTGGTAGTCTTTCTGTTTGCGGATTTCATTCTATTGATAGATGTGAGTGTTTAGGAAATAAGTGTAAAGGTACATTTAATGGACATTCTTGATACTGCAAAATCCTAACTCTGTAACTCGAGGTTTTTGCCTCAATCTTTAGTTTCAGAAACATAACACTAACTATATGCAATTGCTCTTCTTTCAATCAGCCCACTCACATCATTATTTGAAATTATTACTACTAGCTCAACAGTATAGAAAGTATTTTAAATTTGTTATTTATTTCATAGACTATGTTCAAGAAAAAAGGAAAGAAAAAAGTAAAAAAATATATTAAGTTTTGTCCAAAGTGCCGAAGCATCAACATCAAGATAAGGAATGTTGGTGGCTCTGCAGGAATCCTTTTTGGTGCACCGACTATATACACTTGTCAGAACTGTGGTTTTAGTAATTATGCTTTCCCTGAAATCGAAAAGGATAAGTTAAAAAATGTTAAGTCCAAAACCCGAATTCAAGAAAAGAATTTCTGAATTGCTTGGTAAAGAATCTGAAGAATTCTGGCATTTTTGTGAGAAACCATTAAGAAATGTGATCAGGTGCAACACTTTAAAAATTGGCTGTGAAGAATTAAAATCTCGTCTTGAAAAGAAATGGAAGATTTTGCAGCCTTACAAAGAGCATTCTGAAATCTTGATTATTGAAAATGATTTAAAGCCAGGTGAGTTAGGAAAAAGTATAGAGCACCAGTTTGGATATTATTATGTCCAAGAGCTGGCCAGTATGCAAGCTGTTATTGCCCTGGCCCCCACCAAAGGAAACTTTGTTCTCGACCTTTGTGCAGCTCCAGGTAGCAAGACAACACAAATTTCAGCGATGATAAAGAATTCTGGTTTGGTTATTGCAAATGATGTTTCTTTTGAAAGATTACGCGCATTGAACGCAAATCTTGAAAGGTGTGGTTGCATGAACGTTATAGTTACAAGAATGCGTGGTTCAACATTATGCGAAGAACTTGCAAGAAAAGGATTCCTTTTTGATAAAATTCTTCTAGACGCACCTTGCTCAGGTGAAGGAACAATTCGTTTCGATCCCAGAGTTCTTGAAATGTGGAATCTCAACATGTTAAAAAAACTGGCTGGCCTGCAAAAAAAATTGCTTGCAAGTGCAATTTCATGCTTAAAACCACAAGGAATTTTAGTTTATTCAACCTGTACTTTCGAGCCAGAAGAAAATGAAGAGGTAATTCAATTTGCTTTGAACAATTTTCCCATTGAGTTAATTGATTTTAACTTACCCTTAAAAACAAGACATGGTTTAACATCATGGCAAGGGAAAAAATTTTCAGAAGAAATGAAAAAATGTAAACGTATCTGGCCTCAAGATAATGATACGGAGGGTTTTTTTATAGCAAAGTTAAAGAAAAAATGATAACTATTTTGGTATACTATTACTTGGAAACTGGCAATAGGTTTTATGTAAAATGAAAATAAATTTAGAGGTACTTTCAAGGAAAAAGAAAAAAGAAATTCACGAATCAATGGCAAAGAATTATGGAATTGAAATTAATCAACAACACAACTTTATTAAGACTGGAAAATATAAATTAAGGATTTTTACAGGGAACATTTCAGAGAGCGAGCTCAATATTTTAAATTATACCTTAAAAATAGATAATATTGGATTATTTTTTGCCAATGTTAAAGAAAAAGAATTAAGATTGAGTTTTGATGCCGCAATTATGTTTGGTAAAAAAGCAACAAAAAATGTGATAAAAATTAACAAAGATCAAGTTAGAGAGTGGATGCAGGGTAAAGATATTGAAATTCTAAATATAAAATTTGATTCACGGTTTGTTCTTATTAAATATAAAAAAGATATTCTCGGTTGTGGCAAAGTTTCAGGAAATAGGTTACTGAATTTTGTACCTAAAGAAAGGAGAACTAATCTAATAACTTGAAGAACATTTTGATTTTTATATAATTTTATAAATGCGGGTTTATTAAAGATTTTAGAAAATGGATCCTGATGAATTACAAAAATGGCGTGAAGCAGGTAAAATCGGGGCTGAGGCGCTTGACTTTGCAAAAAAGATTATCAAACCAGGAATACCTCTTTTAGAGTTTGCTGAAAAAATCGAGACCTTTGTTCTTGAAAAAAAAGCAAAGTTTGCTTTTCCAATAAACCTAAGTATAGATGCTGTAGCAGCACATAGCTCACCGATGCACGATTCAATCGAAATTGCAAAAGGTCTTCTGAAAATTGATATAGGGGTTTCTGTCCAAGGGTATCTAAGTGATTGTGCTTTTTCAATCGATCTAACTCGTGAAAAAAAATATACCAAGTTAATCGAAGCATCTGAAAAAGCACTGGAAGAGGCCATCAGGATGATTAGACCAGGGATTGAACTTCGTGAAATAGGAAAAACAATTCAAAAAACAATTTCAAGCTATGGTTTTGCCCCAATAATCAATCTTTCAGGTCATGAGCTCAAACAATGGAAATTGCATTCTGGTCTAACAATTCCAAATTACGATAATGGCAATAAAATAAAACTAGAAGAGGACATGGTTCTTGCTATAGAACCTTTCGCTACTACTGGTTCTGGGATTGTTCAAGATGGCAAGGAAAGTGGAATTTACAGATTTGAAGAAGAGCACAAAACAAGGGATATGTTAGCCAGACAAATTCTTGGATTTATTAAGAATGAATATCACGAATTGCCTTTTTCAGCAAGATGGATTGTTTCTGAGTTTGGGACAAGAGCTTTATTCTCTTTGCGTGCCCTTGAACAAGCTACTTGCTTACATCATTTTAAGCAATTAGTAGAAAAAACTCGCGCCCCTGTTAGTCAGGCCGAACACACAATTCTTGTAACACAGGATGGATGCGAAATACTTACTAAATAGATCAAGAAACAACAATTATATTCTCTCGTTCCTGTCCAGTCCCAATAATTTTTACAGGAATTCCGACAAGCTCTTGAATTCTTTTTATATATCCTTGTGCATTTACAGGCAATTTTTCAAATGAAGCTATTCCTTGTGTCGACTGCTTCCATCCGGGCAGCGTTTCAAACACCGGTATACATTTTTCTAAGATTCTTGCGGTTGGCGTAACATTCTTTATTTGTTTTCCTTCCATTTCATAGGCATAGCAAATTTTAATTTCATCTAGCATATCTAACCTGTCCAGTTTTGTTATTGCAAGTATGCTAGCATCGTTTACTCTTGCAGAGTATCTTGCAAGAACAGCATCAAACCACCCAATTCTTCTAGCTCTACCAGTTGTCGCCCCGAATTCTGTCCCATCTTCCGCGATTATGTCACTTGTTTTATCTTTTATCTCAGTTGGGAAAGGGCCACCTCCTACCCTGGTTGAGAATGCTTTGAATACGAGAACTTTTTTTTCTATTGAAAAACCAATTCCAGTCCCAGTGTATAATCCCCCAATCGTAGTATTTGAACATGTAACAAAAGGATAGCTTCCAAAACAAATATCAAGCATCGTTCCTTGTGCGCCCTCAAAAAGGATTTTTTTATTTTCTTTATTCGCCTGGTCAAGCATCCATGCAATATCAGCAACATAATTTTTTAACTTTTTTCTTGCTTCAAGTAAACTTAATAGAACTTTTTCTTTATCAATGAAAGTTTCTCTAGAAAAATATTTTTCAAGAAAGTTTTTAAGCATCTTTTTTCTCGTTTCTTTTTCTTCAATCCATGCAAAAATTTTTTCAGGGGTTATCCCTTTTTGTTTTGCATATGCTATGACTTCATCAATTTCATCGTACACCTTTTTTTTAAGATCTTCTTCAGAAAATTGTATAAGGTCTAACATAATCAAACCTTTTCTTCTTATTTTATCCGCATATGCTGGTCCTATCCCTCTGAGAGTTGTTCCAATCCCCTGAGAAAGTTCATTTAAAATATCATTTAAGATATGATATGGTGTTATAATATGTGCAAGTTCTGAGATAAAGAGGGTTGAAGAGTCTATCCTAATTCCTTGTTTTTGTAGTTCATCTATCTCTTGTAAAATGGTATCTAGGTTTATTACAACACCACTTCCTATAATATTTTTTTTACTTTCATGAAGAATACTTGATGGGATTAAATGCAAAACAAATTTTTTGCTACTAACCTTTACTGTATGCCCGGCGTTATCACCTCCCTGACACCTTACAATTATATCTGCATCTTTTGCAAGAAAATCAATTATCTTACCTTTACCTTCATCACCCCAAAGTCCACCTATTACTGCTGTATGCATTTTCTCCTAACAATATTTTTGGTGTTATTTAAGTTTTTTGGTCAAGTATTTTGAGTGCTGCACTTTTGTTATAGCTATTCTAAAACTAAAACTTTATAAGGTAAAATATCTTGTGAAATACAAAGCCAGTCAGGATAAAAAAGAGGTGCAAAAATCCTGACTGGCACTGGCAAATAAAAGAGATTTCACCAGCATGAATTCTATCCAGTATAACTATAATTAGTCAGCGCAGCTCTTGCTGATCTCAAGTAATTAGTTTCGATTTCTTTGTACGCTTTGATATCTTCAGGCTTGACACTCGGGCTCATTTTTTTTATAGCATCTTCAAAATTTTTCTTTTTGACCTGCTTAGTTTCCATGTTTTCTCTTAAAGCCAACATTGCAGCCTCTCTGCATACAGCCGCTATATCAGCACCGGTATAACCTTCAGCTTTTTCTGCAAGTAAACCAATATTGACATCTTTGGCAAGCGGCATTTTTTTTGTATGTACTTTGAAAATCTCTTCACGTTCTTTTTTGCTTGGAGGATCAATAGCGATTATTCTGTCAAATCTTCCTGGTCTTAGCAAGGCGGGATCTAACATATCTGGTCTGTTAGTCGCGCCTATAACAACAATATCATTTAACTCTTCTAAACCATCCATTTCAGCAAGTAGTTGGTTTAGAACTCTTTCAGTAACTTTTGTTCCGGCTTCAAACCCTCTTCTTGGTGCAAGAGAATCAATTTCATCAAAAAAAACAATACAAGGAGCAACCTGTCTCGCTCTTTCAAAAACCTTACGAACACCCCTTTCAGATTCGCCAACCCACATTGATAACAAACTTGGACCTTTTATTTGAATAAAATTAGCTTCTGATTCAGTCGCAACTGCTTTAGCCAGCAGAGTTTTTCCAGTTCCAGGAGGTCCAAAGAGCAAAACCCCTTTTGGTGGTTTTATCCCCAATCTAGTGAATGAATCACGGAATTTTATTGGCCATTCAATCGCTTCTTTTAGTTCTTGTTTAACCTTTTCTAAACCCCCAACATCTTGCCATTTAACGTTGGGTGATTCTACCAAAACTTCACGCATTGCACTTGGCCTGACAACTTTTAAAGCTTCCTTGAAATCCTGTGAACTTACTTTTAATTTTTCAAGTGTTTCTTGGGGTATAGGTTCATCTTCTTTAAACTTTAGGGTAGGCATAAAACGTCTGAGAACATTCATTGCAGCTTCTTTGCATAATGCAGCGAGATCTGCACCAACAAAACCATGGGTAACTGAAGATAGTTCTTCAAGATTAACATCTTTAGCTAGAGGCATATTTCTTGTATGTATTTTCAAGATAGCTAGTCTTCCTTGTTTGTCTGGCACGTTTATAGAAATCTCTCTATCAAATCTTCCAGGCCTTCTAAGAGCTTCGTCTATAGCATTTGGCCTGTTAGTTGCACCAATAACAACAACCTTTCCCCTAGCTTTTAAACCGTCCATAGCTGTCAAGAGTTGCGAAACCACACGTCTTTCAACCTCGCCAAAACTTTCTTCGCGTTTAGGTGCGATGGCATCAATTTCATCAATAAAAATTATACTAGGAGCATTTTTTTCAGCTTGGTCAAAGATATCTCTTATTCTTTTTTCACTTTCACCATAAAATTTACTCATCACCTCTGGTCCATTCAATAGGATAAAATTAGCTTCTGATTCAGTCGCAACTGCTTTAGCCAGCAGAGTTTTTCCAGTTCCAGGAGGTCCAAAGAGCAAAACCCCTTTTGGTGGTTCAATTCCTAAACGCGCAAAAATTTCAGGATGCTTCAATGGTAACTCGACCATCTCACGAATTTTTTTAATTTCTTCGTCTAGACCACCTATATCCTCATAAGTAACTTCAGGAACTCTCTCTTCAATTATATCTATAGCTTTTGGATTCAAAACAAGTTCGGTTGCTTCTGTTATTATTACCGGCTGCCTTGGAACTGTTGAAACAACAATGAACTTAGTCTCAAAGCCAGGAAAGCCAAAATTCATTCCACCAATACTACCAAAAGCTTCTCCAAAAATATCAAATAAATCCTCAAAACTTGATTCCATAAGGTCTCTTCTTCTTTGTGCACCGCCTAAAACAACTAAGTCACCTGCAACAATTGCTCGCCCCAATAATCCCCGCTTAAATGGTTCAATGTTACTAGTTACAATACTAACTCCTTTTTGTGCAGGTGCTATAATAACTTTTTTAGCTTCTTTAACATCAGCTTTTGAAACAAAGACGATTTCGCCTATACCTGTTTTCGCATTTCTCCTTATTATTCCGTCTATTCTAATGATTTTTTCACCAACATCTGCAGGATAAGCTCTATCAACAATAGCAACAGTCTCACGAGAACCTGCAATTAGAATAACATCTCCCGGTCGAACTCCTAACTCATGCATTGTTGCCGAATCAATTCTTGCAATCCCTTTATAAGCATCCTCTTGTAGAGATTCCATAACCTTTAGTTTAACTTTCGGATTCATTTTCTTCAATTTCTATCTTAGATTTATTTATTTTTTTATTTTCTTCTTTTTTAACTTCTTCATTATTGCCAAAAAATAAAGACAGCTTTCCAGAACTTTCTAAAAACATTTTCACCATTTTTTGCATGTTTTTCATCTCGCGATCCATTCTTTCTTTTATTTTTTCATGTAAATATTCTTGCTCTTGTATGAAATCAATAATCTCTTTAGGGATACTCACAGCATAGCTATTCCCAACAACTCTTAATTTAACCTCAAAAGGTCTTTGTCTTAACTGTACAAATTTTTTATACTCTTCAACATCAACAGGATGATAAACCCTTTTACCACAACGCGAGCACTCAAGAGTTCTTATTTTAAAACCATTCTTAACAACGTGTATTGGAGTCATTCTCTTTTTACATTTACTACACATAATGATTTCATTAAACATATCTTCTTGCATTTTGTATCTCTTTAATATATTTACTTAATGTATACACATAGAATGTATACTATTTAAATCTTTCGGTTTTTGAAAAACTTTTAAATATCCTTCTTACATAATTCTTTTAAGCGGGGGTGTCGGAGTGGTCAAACGAGCAGGAAACTAGGAACTAGGAGTTTATAAGAACCTAAGTTCTTATTTGCTAAACTCAGATGGTTTGCTAAACTTAAGATCATTCCGAAGAAATCCTGTGGGTTAGTCCCTACGCAGGTTCGAATGATCAGAAACCCGTGGTTTCTGATACTTTCCCCTTGGGAAAACGAAAATCCTGCCCCCCGCATCTCATAAACTTTATAAATTCTGTATGCTTTTCAATTACGAGCAGCTCTAGACCAGCGCGCTAGCCCCGCGCTATTTGCAAATGGGCTTTATGGCAGGTCGCAACAAGATGAGTGAGATGCAGGACTATAAGTCCTAATTTGTACAAGGAAGTTCTGTCCTGCTTGATCTTACTTTAGCTAACCGGGTCAGTCTCGGAAGAGCGCAGCCCTAACCTAAAGCAAAGGTGCTTGTGGGGTTACAGGACTGAGGAAAAATTAGGGCAACTTCTAGTTCTAGCATCGAGCAAATCTTGGAGAGCTGCTCATTTTGAAAAAAATGAATTCGCGTGGGCAATTTTTTATAATGTTTGCAGTAATATTTGGCTTGCTTATCTTAAGCACATCTGGAACATTCAATTTTGCCAGTTCAAGTTCAAAGAATCTTGTTGAAGAATTCCAAAGAACTTGTAAAAATTATAGATATGAAGTTTTTATAATAAGTAAAAACTTTTCAGTTGACGAACTTGGAAAAATAGAAGAACTTACAAACGCATTTTCAGCGAATAGATCTGTAGAGATCTTTTTCATTTATGGAAATAATAGTACTGTAACACTAAAAAATAATTTTAATGAAGAAATAAATTATACACTAAACAATGATCCGACTGTCAACACGTTACTAAAAAATAATAAACACAATCACTATTCTGTCAATAACATTACAATTGTTTGTCCTTTCAATAATAAATTTAACATATCTCAAGATAAAGTTTTTTATAGTGTGTTGCGTTTAGAAAAAGAAAATGAGGTCTATTATTGCTGATAAAAGAGGAATTAGCGAACTAATTTCATATGTTTTACTTACAGTTATGGCCATTGCCTTAGCGTCAGGTGTTTATATCTGGATAAAAACAAGGATTCCTTATGATTATAAAGAATGCCCGGAGGGTCTTAGCATGATAATAGAAGAGTGCACTATAAAAGAACAAATTCCAAACTCTTTTGAATTAAATCTGACATTTAAAAATACGGGCAATTTCAACATAACTGGTGCTTTTGTTTATGCAGTCCTTTCAAATGGTTCAATAACTAATTTGACAACTTTTCCTAGCAATCTTAGTTATTTGGATGCAGATTATTTACCTGTTGGCGAAAAGAGAATCTATCCAGATAATCAGCCCTATGTGTTAATTCCCCATA
>JAWAPZ010000001.1:0-114204 GCA_038894195.1 Candidatus Pacearchaeota archaeon | reverse complement strand
ATACATTCCTTTAAAAGGTGTCGGGGGAACTGTTTTATGTCAGAAAATGAGCTATCCTGTAGACGCGTGTGAGCATATAACTTTAGAGGGATATGGTGCAGGCTAAAAAGCATAAGTTTTTTAACCATCTTAACTTTAATAAAAAATGAAAAAAACAAAAAAAGCAGTATCCCCTGTGATCGCTACTGTACTTTTGGTTGTTGTTGCAATTGCTCTTTTCATGATTATTTTTTTCTGGCTCAAGGGATTTCAGAGGGAAACTATAATGAAGCAAGGGACAGCAATAGAAAACATTTGTCCTAAAATAAGATTTGATGCAAGGAAAGCTGGAAACAGCGTGAATATAATAAACACAGGAGATGTTCCGATACAGCAATTTGAGATAGTTGTTGATGGAAATACTATACCACCAATTCCTAATACAGGTAATCCGCTCCTGGCTGGCGAAACAGTAACAAGCTCAGGCATTTCATGCACAGAAAGCATTAAAATAATCCCTATTTTAAGAGGCCAAACAAGCAGAGGAGAAAAGAATTATGCTTGCGAAGCCCAAGCACAAACAATAACTTGTTAATCCGGGGTTGACAAAGGAGGGAGCCTTGTTTAGAAAAATATAAAAATCAAATTTTCCATGATTAAATAGTAAAAGAGGTCAGAAAATGATTAGAAACAAAAAAGCTGTTGCGCCAGTAATTGCCACAGTTCTTCTTATAGTGATAGTTGTTATTGCAGTTGCTTTAGTCATTGTTTTTGTTATACCAATGATGCGGGAAAGTATGATAAAATCAAAAGCATGCTCTGAAGCAAGACTTGAAATAGAGTATGCCTGTTATGATTCATCAACAAACTCTTTAAAAATTAAGATTTCAAGGGGTTCAGAAGAGTTTAACCTGACTTCTGTTGTCGTGCAAGCAATTAATTCAACAGTAACAAACACACGTCAAGTTTCAGTTAGTATAGGTCCTTTTGGTTCGGAAGTAAAAGAACTAGTTTCACCAGTTACAAACCCTTCTGGTGTTGGGATAGCCTCAGTTGTAAAAGTTCCCGAGAGAGCAAGCACTATAACATGTGACATTATCTCTGTTGTACCAGTAAGTCCAGAGTGCCCTAGCTAGTAAAATGTCAAAAAAAGCAGTTGTATGGGTTTCTACTGTTTTGTATACTTTAATAACACTTGCTCTTATTTCTCTTGTCCTAGTAGCTGTAAAGCCAGTAATAGATAAAAACCGGGATAAAGTAATAATAGAACAAAGCACGGAGATGCTTGATCAGATCGAAGAAACTTTCAACAAGGCAAGCATTACCGAAGGAACAAGATTAAGTTTGAGGATAATGATTAAAAAAGGTTCTCTTCTTCTGAATTCTACAAACGATATTATAACATGGCAACTTCAGGACTCTAGTTATATGTATAGCGAACCAAACACTGTTCTTGTAAAGGAGGGTGGAAGAAGAATTATACTAACAGAGCAAAGCAAAACAAATCCTGACAAGTGGCTAGTGAGTTTGACTTTTAATTGCAGCGCAGCTGGTTACAACATAACTTACTCAGGAAAAGAACAAAACAAAACTTTTCTTCCAGCAGAATCTTCCTATCTTTTTTTCATAGAAAATAAAGGTAACAACACCTTAGATATTTATACTGGCAACGAGTAACTATAGCAAAGATTTTAAATTCATTTTTCCTTTTTTAAAGATGCTAGATCCAAAACTTATTCGCGAAAATCCTGGAAAAGTAAGAGAATCCTTAAAAAAAAGAAAAGAAGATACAGGCCTTGTAGACAGGTGGCTTGAGAAAGATAAAAAATTTAGGGTTATGAAATCAGAGCTTGATTCTTTAAGACACAAAAGAAATTTGATCTCAGAAGAGATTAACAAATTGAACAAAGAAGGAAAAAAAATTGAAATCGGTAAGAAAATAAAAGAAGCAAAAGAGATAGCAGAAAAAATTAAAAAAAGAGAAGGTGAACTGAAAAATATAGAGGAAGATCTTCAAAGCCTTGCTCTTAATTTTCCAAATCTTGTTTTTTTTGGAGTGACAGAAAAGGAAAAGCTAATTTACATTCATGAAAAAAAAGAAAAAAAAGAAGCATGGCATAGAAATTATTTAGAAATTTTACATTCTTTAGATATTGCTGATTTTGAAACAGCAACTAAAATGTCTGGAGAGGGATTTTTCATTTTAAAGAATGAAGGTGCGACATTATTGCGTGCGTTAGTAAATTTTTGTTTGGACATAGCAAAGAAACGTAGTTACAGAGAAGTTTACCTTCCAGTTCTTTTAAATGAAAGAGCAGCAATAAACTCAGCACATATTCCAAGGTTCAAAGAAGGGATGTATAAAACTCAAGATGGTTTTTATCTAAGTCCTACAGAAGAAGTTGGTTTGCTTAACTTGTACGCTGAAAAAATCATAGATAAAGAAGATCTGCCACTTAGTTTTACTGCCTATATTCCGAGCTTCAGAACAGAAAAAGGTGCAACAAAAGGAATGATAAGAACACATCAATTTGATGAAGTTGAACTTTTCAAATTTACAAAACAAGGAGAAAGTGATAGCGAACTTAAAAAAATGACTGAGGATGCAAAAGAACCTTTAAAACTATTAAACTTGCCTTTCAGGATAAAAATCTTGCCAGCATGGGAATTGGCCCCCCAGAGCAGTAAAACTTATGACATTGATGTTTTTGCGCAAAAAACAGGTTGGCTTGAGGTTAGTTCGTGCAGCAATTGCCTTGATTTTCAGGCACGAAGAGCCAGAATTTTTTATGAAGATAAAGGAAAGAAATTTGTTCATACTTTAAATGGTACTTGCCTTGGTTTAAACAGGGTGCTTATCGCAATTCTTGAAAACTACCAACAACAAGATGGTTCAGTTAAAGTTCCAACTGTTTTACAAAAATATACTGGTTTTAAAAAAATTGAAAGTAAAAATAGAAAAAATAAAAAATGATTGAGAATTTCTTAACAATACTAGGAAAAGCAATCGAACAAAATATTTCGAATTTGTGGCCAGAAATGATCCCTTTCGTTGCATTCTTCTTTGGCTTTATCGTAGTTTTGGTTCTCGTAATTATTGGACTTTATATTTATAATGCATTTGTTTGGATGACAATAGCTAAAAAATTACATTACAAGAAGCCGTGGCTTGCATGGATTCCTATTGCCAGTACTTTTTTAATTCCAATTCTTGCAAAAAAGCATTGGGCGTGGGGATTTATATTTTTTGTACCAATAGCAAACATTGTTTTTTTAATAATCTGGACATGGGATATTTTTAAACAAAGGAATTATCCTGGAGAATTAAGTTTAATTTTAATAGGATTTTTCATACCAATCATTTTGGTTCTTGCATTTATTGCGTACCTTGTTGTTCAGGGTTTAGTTGCCTGGCAAGATAGAAACCTAAAAACAAAAAATGAAAAAGCAAAAAAAATCTGAAAAGCATTTAAAGATATTAGCAATCGGCGATTTACATGGTGATGTGACTCAAGCTAAGAAACTTGCTGAAAAAGCTGTTAAAGAGAATGTTGATCTTGTTATTCTGGCAGGAGACTTGACTTTTACTGATAAAAGTATTGATTATCTTGTTGGGCCTTTTGCAAAGAGGAAATTAAATGTTTTTTTTGTTCCAGGAAATCATGAGAACATAGCAACAGCAAACTTCCTTGAAAAAATGTATAAACCCTATGCTGAAAATTTACATGGTAAGGGTAAAAAATTAAAAGGAATAGGTTTCTTTGGCGGAGGTGGTGCCACAGTTGGTCCTTTTTTTATGAGCGAGCAGGAAATTTTTGAGGCCATTAACGATGGTTTTAAAAAAATTAAGGATGCAAGAAAAAAAGTAATGATAAGCCATTCCCATCCTGCAGGAACTTTAATGGCGAAACTAAGTATACCAATAATAAAAGGCAGTAAGGCTGTCAGAAAAGCTATTGAAAAGTTTCAACCAGATTTAGCAATTTGCTCTCATGTTCATGAAGCTGAAGGCATTGAAGAAAAAATTGGTAAGACTAAAGTGATTAATGTTGGAAGAAAGGGAAAGATAATTGAAATTTAAATGCCAACTTTTTTTTCTTTCATAAGTTGAATAGCTGTTTCTTCTATTCTTTTTAGCACCTCATTTTGGGCCGGTATAACGGCAGTTATCTTTTCTAAATTTATTGCTGTTGTTTTATCATTTACAATTTTGAAAAAGAATTTATCCTCTATACCAAAAGGAGTTATTGAGTAGAAATATGGACAAACCTTTACAATTTCACTAGAGACCCTTTCTATTTTACTATATAGAAAATTTTGGTTGTCATAGCAAATACATACCCAGTCTTCATTTTTTTACTTCATTCAAAAAATCACGTAGGGTCATAAAATTGCAAAGAAAACATCCTTTAAAAATCTTTCCCTTTTGTAATTATTAAGTAACAAAAATAAAAGAATATAAACACTTAAAAATATATTGATAAAGTATAAATTTTAAATAAATCTTTTGTGATAATGTTAAAACAGAACAATAATAAAAATCACTGTCTTGAAAGATTTGTTCAGGAATTAGAAAATCTTGGATTTGAAACAAACTTTAATAAAGATGTTACTTTTGATCATTTGATTAATTTTATAAATGAAAAAATAAAATATCCTAGCCTTAAACATTTTTTACTTTACGAAATCGTATGGATAAGAAATTTATTAATTGAAAAAGAGAAAAAATATTCAAGTAGATTTATGTTAAGATTTGTTAATTCAATAGAAAGATATTCTTTAAATAAAGAATATGCAAAAAAATATATTTATGGTAAAAAGATTTCACCCGAAAATAGAAAATGGGTCGAAAATTTTTTGATTAAACTAAGAGAAGATAAAAATAAAGTTAAATATAAGAAATTATCTAATATCAACTGGAAATATCTTTAATTAAATTCTTGATCATGTACTCATTTTCAAGTTTATAGCCTAAATTTCTGTAATACTCTCTGACACCAACACCAGAAATTACTCTAATTTTTTCACAACCATGTTCTTGAGCAATCTTTTCAGCTTCGTTCATAAGCCACCTGCCAATACCTCTATGTTGAGCCCCCTTTCTTGCTTTCTTACCTAACTCAAGAGCCGGACCATAAACATGAAGCTCTCGAACAAGTAGTTCTTTTCTATTCTCAGGAATTCTTAATCTTGCTAAGCCAAAAATAATATCATCTTTATTAATAATTTCTAAAAAAAATTCTTCTCCTTTAGAAGCTTTATATTCAATTTTATTAAGTTTCAAGTTTTTATCTATCTTCTTGCTTTTTAACAATGCAAATCCTATCTCTCGACATCTTATGCACCGGCATTTTAACCCTTGCCTTGCCATTTCTTCTGCTACAACTTTTCTTAAATCAATTCTTGTAGTACCAGCAACAAGAAATTCCGGAGGAATTTCTCTCATCACCCGCATAATTCTGCAGTATCTTGGAACAATCTTCTTGAGCTCGATAAGCAGTTTTATTAGTTCTTCATTAGTATAAGGTCTATATTTGCCTTGCCAGTATAATTTTTCAAGCTCAGAACCTTGAATAACTTGGCACGGATAAATTTTCAGTTGATCAGGCCTAAAGTTTTCATTCCAAAAAATTTTTTTGAACATTTTAATGTCCTTATTAAAATTTGAACCAGGCAATCCTGGCATCACATGATAACCAACCTTAAATCCAGCATTCTTAAGATTTCTTGTTGCTTCAATGACGTCTTTAACTTTATGACCTCGTTTTACTTTTTTGTAAATTTTGTCATCAATTGCTTGAACTCCTAGCTCGACTCTTGTACAACCAAATTCTAGCATTCTTTTTATTTCTTCGTTGTTACAAACATCCGGCCTTGTTTCAATGCATAGTGCAACACATCTGTGTTTTGATTTCTCGTTAAATTTTTTAGCCTCTTCAAGAGTTTTTGACTTTTTTCTATTAAGGGCATCATAGCATGCTTTAATAAAATCGTACTGATATTCAATTGGATAACTCAAAAAAGTTCCACCCATAATTATTAGTTCAATCTTGTCAGTCGGGTGTTTCATTACTTTGAATGCCTTGATTCTTGCTTGAACTTGTTTGTAAGGATCATAGTCCAACATTATAGCCCGTATAACTGCAGGGCTCTTTGGCGTGTAACTTTGAGGCACACCCAATGTCGGGCAATACAAACAAGTTCCATGGTTGCAAGCTCTTGGTTTTACAACTACAGCTACAGGTGTTACCCCACTTACAGTTTTAGTTGGTTTTCTTACCTCTCCTTTTTCTGGAAGTTTCATTTTGATTTAACTTTTAATATTAAAAATCTTCTTACTTTAAATTTATGAAAAATTTAAAAGCTTTATATACCTAACCTTAAGAATGGCAATCACAAGACACGATTTAATAAATTCCTTTATTACATTTTTCAAATTAAAGAAACACGCTATTTTACCTAATGTAAGTCTCGTGCCTGAGAATGATCCAACTTGTTTGTTTATAACAGCAGGAATGCATCCTTTGGTGCCTTTTATTTTGGGTCAGGAGCATCCTTTAGGTAAAAGACTTACAAGTGTGCAAAGATGTTTAAGAACAGATGATATAGATGAAGTTGGGGACGCTTTCCATCATACTTTCTTTGAAATGCTCGGCAATTGGTCTTTAGGAGGTTATTGGAAGCAAGAGGCAATAAGAATGAGTTTTGAATTTTTAACTCAAGTATTAAAAATTCCTATTGAGAAGCTTGCAGTAAGTTGCTTTGCTGGCGACAAAGATGCTCCAAGAGATGAAGAGTCCAGTAAGGTATGGCAATCATTAGGAATTCCTAAAGAAAAAGTAGTATACTTTGGTAAAGACAAGAATTGGTGGGGTCCTGCAGGCAAGACGGGTCCTTGCGGCCCGGATACTGAAATGTATTACTATATTGGTAAAGGCAAAGCAGAAAGCACGCCAGAGAAAGAGGAAGATTGGTGTGAAATTTGGAATGATGTCTTCATTCAGTATATAAAAGATGAGCAAGATAATTTCAAGCCTATAGAAAGAAAAGTTGTTGATACTGGTATGGGTGTTGAGCGTGTTCTTGCTGTATTACAAGGAATTAAAGATGATTACATGACAGAAATTTTTTTACCAGTAATTAAAGAACTTGAATACTTGTCTGAAAAAAGATATGGTTTGAATCTTGAGCATACAAAAGCAATGAGGATTATAGCAGACCACATTAGAGCGGCAGTTTTTATCCTCGCTGAGGGTATAATTCCAAGCAATATGGAACATGGTTATGTTTTGAGAAGACTTATACGTAGGGCGATAAGATTTTCAAAACTTCTTGGAATTGAGGGAAAAATTTGTAAAAGAATTGCAAAACTATTTATAGATTACTATAAGGATTATCCTGAACTAAAGAAAAATGAAAATTTTATTCTTGAAGAGATTGAAAAAGAAGAAGAAAAATTTTCTAAGGTTCTTGAAAAAGGTCTAAAAGAATTTGAAAAAATAAGAAAAGGTAAGAAAGAAATTTCTGGCAAAGATGCTTTCTTGTTGTATCAATCCTACGGATTCCCTTTTGAGATGACAAAAGAACTTGCACAAGAGCGTGGACTTAAAATTGATGAACAAGAATTTAAAAAAGAACTTGAAAAGCATCAAGAGTTAAGCAGGCAGGCCACAAAAGGAAAATTCAAATCAGGACTAGCAGATTCAAGTGAGTCAACGACAAGATTGCATACAGCCACTCACTTATTGAATCAAGCTTTGAGAGAAATTTTAGGCAAACAAATACAACAATGTGGTTCAAATATAACAGAGGAAAGATTAAGGTTTGATTTTAACTTTCCAAGAAAATTAACGCGAGAGGAACTAAATAGAGTAGAAGATCTTGTGAACAAAAAAATTTCTCAGGGCTTAGAAGTGAAAAAAGAAATAATGTCTTTCGATGATGCTTTGAAAAAAGGAGCCCAAGCTGTTTTCAAAGAAAGATATCCTGAGCGTGTATCAGTTTATTCGATTCTAGAAAAAAATGGTAAGCCTTTTAGCATAGAAATCTGTGCAGGTCCTCATGTTAAAAACACAAAAGAATTGGGACATTTTAAAATTATTAAGGAAGAGGCAGTTGCAGCTGGTGTTAGAAGAATAAAAGCTGTGCTAGAATAAATTTATAAGCATAAAACTTATAAAGTACAAAAAGAAGGCTTAAAAAATAATATGAAAAAAAGAGGATTTTCATCATTACTACAACGAGCATAAACACAATAAAATATTTCAATCTGTTTTTTTTATGTTTATTGTTATTGCTGTTGTTCTAGGAATTCTTTTTGCTGTTAATCTTTCAAATTATACAACTGGTAAAAGCATCCTCAGTTTCTTCTTAGACCTGTTTGTACAACCTCAAGAAAAACAAGAACAATTGAATTACAATGTTTCCTTGGCATGGATTAAAAATATAAGTGAGGTAGGTGAAATAAATTATGCGCCAACAATAGCATCTTTAAATAAAAACAGTACAAAACAGTATATTTTTGTTGGAACTAGCGACTTTCCTGCACAAATTCACGTTTTTGATATTGATGGCAATTATTTGAGTGGCTGGCCTACTATTATTATAGACGGTTTTGGAGAACCAAGTAGCCCAATAACAATAACGGACTTAGATAATGATGGTTACATTGAATTATCTATTATAATTTATAATCAGCTTTATTTGTATAGGTCCACCATACCAGCAAGTGCATTCACTTGGCCAATGGCACAATTGGATTCAAAACATACTGGTTCTTACTCCCTTCCAAACCCCTTTGAAGTACCAGCTCAACCTTGGTACTAACTCAAATTAGATTGTTCCGGTAATTCCAAGTTGCACGCCAGCAGTGAATAAAAAAATTATTAATAAGATTATTGCAAGAATAATTATTGTAATGATAATGCTTCTTGTCGACATTTTAATGTTAAGAATTCAAACTTTTTAAGTTATATTGTACTAAATTATAACAGTTAAATTATGAAATTAATAAATATGCCTATGTTATAATATAATCTGGGATATAATCTTTTCGATCTAACAACCTTATACTCTCATCCTATAATTTAAATTCTAATAGTCTAATCTGTATCTAAATGTTGTAACAGAATCGTGCCTTTTTTCACTTTCATGACAATTTATTCAACTTTTTTAATTATAACATCCAGTTCATTCATGACTCGTTGTAAAACATCTTTATCTTTTATTTTTTCTAGTTCTTTGTATTGTAATGCTCTATCAACAGCTGCTATTGCAGCCGCTTTTGTTTTCCCTGTTGCAGGTATTTCTTTCATTATGTGTTGAAAAATTTCTTCACTCTCTGCATTTGGATGGAATCTTTTATAATCGAGAGCCTTAGAAGCAGCCATCACCATAACCAATTTTATTTTGTCACCTTTAGCCACTTTTACCTCTTTTTAAATTTCGTTTTTTGTGCTTTTAAATATTGTTATAATTACACATATTTTTTATTCAATATACAAGGCCGGTTTGCCTGGCTTAGCTTTTTTTGCCTTTCCTTGAGGATCGTAGCCTGCTTTGTTGTTTGCAATAATTTGAACCTCACAAAAAAATCTTTTTTCTAATTCTTCTTTATCATAAAGTTCTAATTCTTTAGGAATTACATAAATAAAAATTTTCTTTGGTTTTTTATTAACAATTCTTAAAATTTGATTAATGTCTTGCACAAGTTGTTCTTGATTTTTTTCTTTTTTTTCAATGTTTTCATCAATTTTCTTTTTGTCTGCAATAGGCCATTTTTCTAATGACAAAAAACTAGAATTTCCTAATTTGTGCCACAATTCTTCTGTAATATGTGGAGCAAAAATCGAGAGCATTTTTAAAAGAGTTTCATAAGCTTCTTTAGTTGGTTCTTTTTCAAGGTATTCTGTGAATGAAATTAACTTTATTATTGCAAGATTAAACTTAAAATTCTCAATATCTTCTGTGACTTCTTTTATTGTTTTGTTCACATAATGATCTAATTTTTTAGAACCTTTACCAAATTTCTTGTCTTTTAAACTAATAACCTTCTTGACAAATCTTGAAATTCCTTTGATTCCCTTATCTGTGTATTCCATATCAGAATCTGGTGAAGCAACAAACATCAAAAACAATCTTAGAGTGTCGGTCCCATATTTTTTGCTTATTTCATCTTGGGTTACAATATTTCCATGGCTTTTTGACATTTTTTTACCATCTTTATAAACAAGCCCTTGATTAAATAGAGCCAGGAAAGGCTCATCAAATTTCAAAAACCCAAGATCACGGAGAACTTTTGTGAAGAATCTTGAGTAAATAAGATGGCCGACTGCGTGCTCTATACCACCTATGTACTGATCGACAGGCATCCAGTAAGATACTTTTTCCTTGCTAAACGGTTCTTTCATATTTTTTGGATCACAAAATCTTAAAAAATACCATGAAGAATCCATAAAACCGCCCATTGTATCTGTCTCTCTCCTTGCTACTTGTTTACATTTTGGGCAAGTTACTTGTGAAAATTTTTTACTAGTCAGAATAGGATTTCCAGTTCCTTTAAATGAAACATCTTCAGGAAGTAATACAGGTAACTCTAGTTCTGGAACAGGCACAACACCACATTTGTTACAATAAATGATAGGTATTGGGGTCCCCCAATATCTTTGTCTTGATATGCACCAATCTCTTATCTTATAATTTACAGTTTTTTTACCAAGTTTATTCTTTTCTAAATAATCTGAAATTTTTTTAATTGCCTGTTCTGAATTCAAACCAGAAAATTGACCTGAATTTATTAAAGTCCCTTGACCTGTGAATGCTTTTTCGCTTGTATTTCCACCTTTAATGACATCTTTCATTGGCAATTTGTATTTTTTAGCAAATTCAAAATCGCGTTGGTCATGAGAGGGAACGGCCATAACCATGCCAGAACCATATTCAGCAAGGACAAAATTGCCAACCCAAACAGGAACCTTTTCATTTGTGACTGGGTTTGTAGCATAACTTCCTGTAAATACCCCCTCTTTTTCAAGTTCCTCGAGTTGTTTTGAGCTAGCTGTTTTGACCTTCTTCAAAAATTTTTCAACTTCTGGTTTTTGTTTTTCTGTAACTAGTTCCATTAATTTAGGGTGCTGTGCACTTACAACCATAAACGTGACCCCAAAAATTGTGTCTGGTCTTGTTGTGAAAATTGGCCATTTTTTTCCATTGATCTCAAAGAAGATATTTATGCCATAACTTTCTCCAATCCAATTTTTTTGTAAAATTTTAAGCTGATCAGACCATCTCAATTTTTCAAGATCTGCGAGCAATTCTTTAGCATATTTTGTGATTTTGAAAAACCACTGTTCAAGTTCTTTTTCAACAACTAAAGAATCGCAACGCCAGCATCTCCCAGAAATTACTTCTTCATTTGCAAGAACGGTCTGACATTGTTGACACCAGTTTACTTTTGCTTTTTTCCTGTAAACTAAACCCTTTTCAAAGAATTTCAAAAAGAAGAATTGATTCCATTTATAGTATTCTGGTCTATGTGTTGCAATACATCTTGACCAATCATAACTCAAGCCCAGAGCTTTTTGATATTCCATAATCTTTTTTATGGCATTTTCGGTGTACTCTTTTGGATGTTTTCCTTCCTTTTTTGCAGCATTTTCAGCAGGCAATCCAAAAGAATCATAACCAGTTGGATACAAAACGTTAAATCCCTGCATCCTTTTGAATCTTGCAATAACGTCCCCAAGCATATAATTTCTTACATGGCCCATATGCAAAAAACTCGCACTAGGATAAGCGAACATCTCAAGAACATAAAATTTTTTCTTTTTTTTATCCTCGCGAACATGAAAAATTTTAGATTTTTCCCATTCTTTCTGCCATTTCTCTTCTATTCTGGAAAAATCTTGGATTTTTGTGGCGTCAAAATTATCTGAATTTTGAGCGTCTTGAAAGTCATTTTCTTTCATCTTAGAACAAGTAAAATTTAAGATTTAAACTTTTCTTTTACAAAATGTTCAAGGGTAGTTTGATTCGATTTTCTTTTACGATTAAATGATTTAGTTAAAAAACTAAACATATTTTCAAATCTTTTTTTCAGAATCCCTTCAGTTATTTCTGTTATTGCAAATAAAAAAGCCCCTATAGCAACAATAGCATAAACCACCGTAAAAATCTTTGTCTCTGGCTTTGTGGGATGTAAGTCACCATAACCAACGGTTGTTATGGTTGTGCCAGTAAAATAAAAAGAATCTGTCCAAGACCATCCTTCAGCAAGATGAAATTGTACCGTTCCTACAGCCAGAATTGCTCCAATAATAATTGCTGCTAATATCACCCGTATATGTCTCATTTTTAACCATTTGTTCTCTTTTTTTCTAGTTTAGATTTTCAGTTTGTTTGCTTTTTAAAGTTTTCTTAGCACTAAAGAGTTACCTATTTAAACTTCATACACTCTCTTTAGTTATGCTAAAAGGAGTGGTTGATTTGCCTTTACATTATGGCTCTAGTCCGAGATGGCTTTTCGAAAGGATGAAAAAATTGGCACAGGCAATCAGTGAAATTATTGTTAATGAATATGGCACTAAAGTCTTGCTTGAAAGGCTAAGCGAGCCTTACTGGTTTCAGAGTTTTGCTTGCGTTCTAGGGTTTGATTGGCACTCAAGCGGAACAACAACGGTAACTTTAGGAGCACTTAAAGAAGTTTTTAAAACTAGTGAACTTTCTCAGGAACTTGCTATTTGTGGTGGCAAAGGAAAACAAAGTAGAAAAACGCCACAGGAGATTAAAACGTTTGGAGAAAGATTAAACTTAAGTGATAGAAAAATAAAAGAGCTTGTCAGGGCAAGCAAACTTGTTGCAAAGGTGGATAATGCGGCTCTACAAGATGGTTTTCAACTTTATCATCATTCTTTCATTTTTACTTCAAAGGGTGATTGGGCAACAATTCAGCAAGGGATGAATCAGGAACTAGCTCGACGCTATCACTGGATAAGTCACCCTGGTTTAAATTTCGTTTGCGAGCCACATGCCGCTGTAGCTTCTGACATTATCGTAAAACCTTTAAATATGGTTGCTAGAGAAGCAGAAGAAGCAAGAAAAATAAGTCTTGATTTAATAAAAGAAAATCCATCATTTCTAAGAAAGGAATTAAAAAATTTGAACAAAAAAAGACATGAAAAGACTCTTACTGATTTTGCTTATGTTTCATTTTCTATGCCAGGAGAGCATTTTCCGAAAATAAAGAATTTTAACTTGAATTTTAAAGCTGTCGAGAAGGCTTACCAACGTCAACCAGAAAATTATGAAGAGCTTTTATTGATAGACGGGATTGGCCCTTCAACTGTTCGCGCCCTTGCTTTGGTAAGCAACTTGATTTATGGCTCAGAACTTTCATGGAGGGATCCATGCAAGTACGCTTTCGCTCATGGTGGTAAAGATGGCTGGCCCTATCCTATAGATAAAGGAAGATACGATAAAACCGTCTCCATTTTACAAGTTGCCATTAGAAATGCAAAACTGGGAAGAAAAGAACAGTATGCTGCTTTAGAGAGACTTAGCAAGTTTTGTAACCACTTGGAAATTAATATAACAAAAAGTTTAAAAACTCAATAGTTTTGATAATCTAGTCCTGGAAAAATGGCTAAAGAACTATCAGATGTTATTGAAAATATCAAAGAGATAGTTAAAAGTATCAAACCTTTAATAAACAAGATTGGTGAGATCAAATCTACAAAAGGAAAAAATTTGTTACCAGAAGATTCAGCCCCTCTTTTTATACGTTCTTTTGTTGCACTTAGCAGTATAGATTCTTTGCCTAAGCATGCTTTCTCACCGAATCATGCTGAACTGACCGATTCTGTTATAGGTCAACAAGCACAATTGTATAAACTGGCACAAGAAGCAAAGCAAAATGTATCTGCTGACTATCCTTACTTACTACAAATAGCTAACACCTTAACAAATGCTGAAATAGATAATTTAATAGAAACTAGAAAAAAAGGAAAAAAAATAAGTTCTGCTAGAAAGGATCTTCTTTATTTTTATACTGTTCTGAGAGACTCTGAGTTAGAAACTGAAGGTTTGTCTGAAGAAAATAAAAAAATCTTATACACAATAAACCTTGCATTAGCAGCTTGTATAGCCAAAACAATTGAAGCAGAAAAATTTTATTCACCAAAAGGAAATTTTAAGTAATTATTTTAAAATTTTCTAAACTATGCTTAACTAAACTAGAACCTATGCCTTTACCGACCCAGTAAGCGGTGAGGGACATGCTAGAAAAAGGAAAAAGACTATAACTTTGTTTATATTCCCGTATAGATGCTTTTATCCCTTTTTTTTCCTCTATATACTTGATCGCATCCTTTTTAGAGCCTAAGGCATCTATCAAGCCAAGTTCTTTAGCCTGGGCCCCCAGGTAAAACATTCCATCTGCTATGCTTTCAGCTTGTTCCTGGCTTAAATTTCTATTTGCTTTTATTTCAGAAACGAATGATTTATAAACCTGGTCAAGAATGTTCTGCAGTAATCTTCTTTCATCTTCAGTCAATTCTTTATAAGGAGAGCCGATATCTTTATACTTGCCAGAAACAAGTCTCTCGTACGTTATGTTGAACCTTTCCAATAAGCCAGAATATTCAAGATACGAAGCAATAACACCTATACTTCCAGTAATTGACATGGGTGAAGCAATTATATAATCACAAGAACTTGCAACCCAGTACGCACCAGAAGCACCAGTTTCTCTTATGAGGGCAACTGTCAAGACCTTCTCTCTAGCTTTTTTAATCGTATCACCGATCTCTTGAGCAGCAACAGCACTTCCACCTGGAGAGTTTATTTCAAAAATTATTGCTTTTATATTCTTATTTTTTGTTGCATCTTCTATGTCTCTGATAATGGTATCTGAGAAGCTTGCCCCTGTTGTAAATTCTTGTTCTCCACTCAAAAGGACACCATCTATGTGTATTAAAGCAACATTATGGAGTGAGGTTGGTTTTAAAAGAATTGCAAGTAAAAAAGTCACTGTAACCACAAGTATAATTAAAAAAACAAGCAATGTTCGTTTATGTTTTTTATGCTTTTCTATTTCAAAAAGTACCTCTGTTTTTGGTCTAGGAATATTAAACCTCTTTTTCATAAAAATCCCATACTTTTTAAGTTTATAAATTTAGCTGAAAGAATTGATAAATGCTAAAAATAAAATTTAATCAGTTATATGTATTCTTTTTCAAATTTTTTATATATTCTTTTGAATTGTTCTTCATTTAAAGAACATGGATCAATTGGTTTCCACACACCATTCTTTCTTACATAATAGGAAGCAAAAGTAGACCTTATATCGGGGTTAATAATCTTCGAGGCTCTAGGTTCTGGTTTTGGATGATCTTGTTTTTCCATATTTGTTTGATATTTTAGAACTATTTCAATTTTATTGTGATAAGTGAAAGATCGCGCTGCGTTCTGATGAATTCACCTCGCGAAGCGAGGGTTCTCGTAAATTTTACAAATAGAAAGTATTTTAAATACTTCTAGCTTAAAAATAAGATGGTAAAAAAAGAGGCAGAAACAGATAGATTACTTTTGGAAAATTTTATCACCTTACAGAAAAAATTGGCTGAAACTGTCAAAGAAATAAAAGATATCAAAACAAACTTGTCAGACCTTCTTGAAATTTTTAAACGTGCAGAACAAGAATTAAAGCAAGAAAAGCATATCGCCTTGGCTCCAAGAATCGAGGAAAAACTTGATAAAATACTTGAACAAAATAAGATGATAGCTGAAGGAATCGTGGCTATAGGTGAAAATTTAGAAATTGAGCTTAAAAAACCGAGAAAAGTAGAAAGGGAAATTATTGTAGAGAAAGAAAAGCCAAAAAAGAAAGAAAAGAAAAAATCAATCTGGGAAGAAAGCAAGAGTGAAGAATCAGAAGAAACTGAAGAACCTGAAGAAGAATCAGAAGAAAGCGAAGAGTCTAATGAAGGCGACTATAATCTTGAGCCATTACCCGAATTCAATTTTTAATCAAAAATAAATTAAAAAATTTTGAATAACTTAAAGATTTACTCCCAAAATGGTATCCTATGAGGTAGAACTTGCAAAATATTTTCTAATAACTGGAAAAAAGAAAAAATTTCGTGAACCGATACAACAAAAAGTGATTCTAGCTTCTGAAGAACCTAAAATTCCTGCTCCAAGCTCTGTTTCTAAAAAAGAATATACTCTACCACCAACTCCAGCATTTATCAATCTTAAGCAAGCACCTATTGCTCCAGCAACGATTAAAACGACCACCTTTGATCTTGCAAGATTGAATACTTTTGTTGTAGATCCTTCAGTAACCCTAATACAATGTGATGGTTCTGGGATTCCATTAAAAATAAACAAGAATAACGAGATGATACAAACCGATGTTTCTTTAAATGAGAATGAGATTAATGACATTATCCACAAATTCTCCCTGCGTGCGCAAGTTCCAATAAGCGAGCCGGTGTTTCAAGCTAAAACAAATGGTTTGAAAATAATGGCAATAATCTCAAAACATGTCGGCTCGAGATTTATAATCAGCCGCGTGGCTTAAACAAAGAAATTTAATTGAGCGTCTCACTATACTTCGACCTGACTTTTTATCATATTAGATTAACGATGCTCCTATATAATAAATAGAAAATTTGTTAATCTACTCTTCATAACAAGAAAATCTTTATAAGAATGATAACAACAATAACTATTGCGATTATAACCGCAATTATTGGCCATACTGGTTTTTCTTTGACGACAGGTTTCTCTTCTTCCTTAATTTCTACGACAGAGGGTTTTTCTTCCTTTTTTACTGGTTCTGGTTTTTTGTACTCTTTTAATTTGAAATTACATCGAGAGCACACTTCTATAATTTTATCTCCCTTCTCTACTTTTTTTGTTTCAAGTTTTGCACTGCACCACGGGCAAAGGTTTGGCATAACTTCTTTCACACACCTGAGTTTATAAATTTTTTGTTATATGTTTGTTACTTGATAGGCAGACCTTTTTGTTTCCTTTTTCTTCCAGAACTTTCTTAATCTTCTAACCCTTTCTCCAAGAGAAGGATGCGTAGAAAAAAGAATAGAAGAAAATTTTGTTAAAGGACTTACAAAAAAAAGGTGCGCGCTCCACTCAAAGCCGGTTGCTTTTTCCTTGTCAAGTTTCTTCAGAGCAGAAATTAAACTATAAGGTTGTTCAAGCAACTTAGAGGCTTTTAGATCAGCTTTGAATTTTTCTTTTCTTGAGAGAGTAATATGTAACAGTAAAGCAGCTATGGGCATAGCTATCGAAAAAAAGATCAATCCAATTTTACTTTTTTTTGTTGTTAGTGTATCAAAAAACCACTTCAAAAAATAAGATATTGAGACTATAAGACCGGCAATCATTGCCATGACACATCCAAGAAGAACCGTGTTGTTTTTAATGTATGCTATTTCATACGCTATAACCGCCTTGAGTTCAGGTTTTTCTAATTGTAACAACTTTCTTGTTATCCCTATCGAAGCATTTTTTCTGCTTTTGCCAACCGCCAATGCGTTTGCAAGATTAATATTCAGCATGTAAATTTTGGGCTCTTTTATACCAGCTTTCTTGCTCAATTCTTTTACCGTTCTTTTAACATAACTATTAATCGCGGGTTCAGCTTCGTATTTATCAAGGATAATCCTATCAGAAGCAAAATAGAAGAAAAAAATAATTAAAATAATGAGAATAAAGGCAAACAAAATTGAAATAGAATCAAATATAAAAAAAACTATCACACTTATCACTGCAAGAATAAAAAAAGATTTTAAATTATCATCCATTTTTGACTTATTTTACCCTTTGTTGAGATAACATAAGAAAGTATTTAAGCTTTTTAGTATTAAAATGGAAATGTTCAAACATATGATTCCAAAAAAAGGGGATGAAGGCATTCTCGAAAAGCCAGCACCTGTTGGATTTATCTTCGAACCAAAATTCGATGGAACTAGAATTTTTTTATACAAAGATAAAGAAAACTTAAGCTTAGTGAATGAACTTGGTATAGACATCTTATTTAAATTTCCGGAGATGCTCGACATTCCAGCTTATATAAAACTAGAAAAATGTGTTTTAGATGGCGTTATTGTTGCATTAAAAGAAAGCATCCCCAATTCAGAAGCACTTCAAGCGAGAGAACTTTTAGAACCAGAAAAATCAAAAATAAGAAGAAAAAGATTCCCGGCTGTTTTTTTTGTTTTTGACATACTCGAAGCAAATAAGGTTCTTCTTACAAATGAATTATTAAAAAAAAGACGCGAGATTCTTGAAAAATCAATAAAAGAATCGGATATAATAAAAATATGTCCTAGCAGCTTAACGAGTAAGGTAATATGGGAAAAGGTAAAAGAGGGGGGATATGAAGGTGTTATAGCAAAAGCCTTGGGAAGCAGATACTGGCCAGGGAAAACATGGGATTGGCTGAAAATAATTAATTTTCATACCCAGAATGCAATAATTACTGGAGTAACAGAAAAAACTTTTTTACTTTCCGCTTATAAAAATGGAGCACTTCAAGATCTAGGTATGCTTGAAAAAAATGGATTCCTCAAAAAATACATCAAAAAAAGAATTTGCGATTTAGAAACGGAAAAGAAACCATTCGATATAGATATAAAAGCAAGATGGCTCAAACCTGAAATAATAATAAAGGTCAAACATGATGGTTTTCAAGAAAATAAACTTAAAAATCCAAAATTTATGAGAATTCGTTTTGATAGATTACCAGAACAATGCGTAATTGAAAATGAAATATGAAAAATCCTGTGGTGCAATTGTTTTTAGAAGAGATAAAGAAATAAAATTTCTGATTCTATACAGAAAACCAGGAGAGCATTTTCGCGCTTCCTGGGATTTTCCTAGAGGTAATTTAGAGGGTTCCGAGACAGAAGAAGAAGTAGCTAGACGCGAGATAAGGGAAGAAACAGGCATAACAGACCTGAGTTTTTATAAGTTTAGAGACACGATAAATTTTTTTTATAAATTTCAAGGGGAGTTAATTAAAAAATACATAACTTATTTGCTTGCTGAAACAAAACAAAAAGAAGTTATTCTAAGCGTAGAGCATCAAAATTATAGATGGTGCACTTATGATGAAACTTTAAACACTTTAACACACAAAAGTTCTAAAGAAACCTTAAAAAAAGCATACGATTTCTTGAAAAAAGAAGAAAAGCAAGAAAAGCTATTATAAACTTCTATCTAAATTTTTTGCTGGGATGTTTACTTCGGGCAGCCACTTCTTTACCATGGTTCTTAATATATTCTCGAGGACTTTTTCCTGTCATTTTTTTAAACCATTTTGAAAAATAATATTGATCACAAAATCCAGCTTCTTTTGCTATCTCGTATATTTTCTTTTCTCTTTCAGTAAGCAACAATACTTTAACGTATTTTAATTTTTCAAGATCTAGACATTTTTTTGGGCTGTCCTCCCCATCCCATTTTCTGTAAAAGGTCCTAATCTTCAATCCTTTTTTTTCGACTAGTTCTTTCACATTTTTTCCTAAAGCATATTCAATATTTCCATCTGTAAAATCCTCTATTCTCATTCTCAATCCTAGCTTAAAAAACACGTCAAATATATAATAATTATTATAAAATAAAATATCGATTTTGGAATATATGTTTTGAAAAACTTGCTTTACAAAACTTGTTTTTTGTTACATCAATGTTTATATACTCAAGAATTCAGTAAAGAATATTACTTTCCTGGGGTAGGGGTGAAAAAAGGGGTGTCCAGATAAAGTTAATTTCTCCAATATCTTTTTATACTTTTTATTTTTAACATAAAGATGATGTCTAAAGTAACAGAAAATGTTTTGGAATTCTCATTCAAGGAATTTGGTTCAAACTGCTATTTGATTGATAAAGAAATTATGATTGATGCAAGCTCAATTGAAGCGCGAGAAGAGCTTGTTGGAGATTTTAAAGAAAATAATCTTAAATTCGAAAATGTCAAAATTGTCCTGTTGACGCATTTACACTATGATCACGTTGGAAATCTTGCTTTATTTCCAAAAGCGAAAATCTATGCAAGTAAGAAAGAAATTGAAGATTTTAAAAAAAATAAAATGAATTTTTTGAGATATCAAGATTCTAGGTTGACAAATGAGCTAAATAAAGTAAAATTTTTCAATATAGGAGAGTTTAAGAACAAGGACTTTAAAATAATTGAAGTTCCTGGTCACTCTCGAGGCAGTTTGGCATTTCTTTACAAAAACATTCTGTTTTCAGGCGACACTATTTTTGCAAGAGACGGTAGTTCAATAGGTAGAACTGACCTAAAAACAAGTGTTCCAGAAAAAATGTACGAAAGTGTAAAAAAACTTTTAAATTTAAGATTCGATGTACTTTGTCCCGGCCATTAAAATGAAAGAAAATCTTGAAAAGAGAAGCAAGACTGAAAGTGAGCGATCATTTTTGGCCTGTGCTTGGGGCATATATGGAAAGATAGAAACCACAAACGTACGAGATTTTCAATATACCCTCAGTAAATTAAAGCTTTATGAACAACGTATTTGGCGCAATTCTCTACTTTTATCAGAAAAGTATGTAAGACCATGGGAGCCTATTTCGTCATAATTCTTACAATATCTTTATCTTTTAACTTGTAGTCCTTAGATAAACGTTTTTTTGTTCGGGCATCAATAGCTGCAATGAAGTTGTTGCCGATATCAGTATGGATTGCGAATGCAAGATCAAGAGCTGAGCTGTTTGAAGGCATTAAAAAAACATCTGGTAAGACATTTCCCTTACTATCTGTAAATTTATTTTCATTCTCAACAGGATACACGGTGATGTATTTAAGAAAGGTAAAAACAGCTGCGTTCAAGCATTGCTGAATGCCTGTTCCCTGTTCTTGTACAAGGATTTTTTCTTTAATAAATTTTAATGCTTTTTTCTGGTTTTCATTCAGTTTGTCTTCTTCAATTATTTTGAAATCTTTGTCTCCAGGTATGTATTCTATCAACTTATCTCTTGTAGCTTCTCGCAATGCAAGTTCGGATTCAGCCGAGCAAGGAACTATAAGCAATTCACTAAACTCTTTTTTTAATTTTTCAATATTCTCTTTACTTGAACTCAAATCAATTTTATTTGCTGCTATAATTATGGGTTTGCTTAATTTTCTTAAAGTTTTGACAAATTCCATTATCTGGAAATCTTGCCACTCAATAAATCTTTCGTTAAGTTCAGAAAGTTTTATTGCTTTTTTAATCATTTCTTCTGAAATTTTTAAACCAGAAAACTGCGTTGCAAGTTCTTGAACTGGTTTATCGCTTGATTCTAACTTTCTTATCAAAGTTCTCCAATTTCTTGTGATAATACCATAGAACCATAAGTCAATTTCCCCCTCAAGGAACTTAACATCTTTACAAGGATCATAACCTTCAGTTGGCTTGCCCTCTTCGTTTGTCAAGCCACTCGCGTCAATTACATGAATAAGAACATCGGCTTGCCTTAAATCATCAAGAAACTGATTGCCAAGACCTTTGCCTTGATGCGCTCCAGGAACCAAGCCAGCAACATCAAGAAGCTTGACCGGAATAAATCTCTGACTTTGAATACAAAATCCATGATTTGGTTTACATTTTAATCCGAGTTCTTGTTCAGGACACTCGACTCTAACAAAACCTACTCCTTCATTAGCTTTTATTGTTGTAAAAGGATAAGGAGCTATTGCAACTTCTGCCAGAGTTGCTGCTTTAAAAAATGTTGACTTGCCAACATTCGGCTTGCCAATTATACCAATCAACATATCTTTTTCAAAACAAAAAAGTATTAAAATCTTTTCTTATCTTTTGTGTAATGAAAATCTCAAAACCTTTGGTAATTTTTCTTTTTGTATTGGGTACAACAGCGAGCGAACCAAGACAATCAAATATGATGCAAAAATTTATGTTCTTGAGCAAAGCAGAATGCGAAATTCAGGGGTATGTGTCTTGAATTTTGTCCTTCTGGTTACAGAGAAGAACCCTTTCTAGGTGGCTGTCTTACTGGAATTTGTTGCGTTCCAGAAACACAGCAACCGACAGAAACACAACAACCCGCTTCTGAAAGCGGAGCCATTTTTCAGTTGCCAAAATAAAAATAAAATATAAAGATAAATTTTAAATATGATTATTCTCTTAAAATTTTGGGCTCGTAGCTCAGTGGTTAGAGCAACGGTCTTATAAGGCCATTCCTCGAAACAGAGGAAATTAATAAGAAACATAGTTTCTTATGCTCTAAGTGAGCCGTAGGTCGCAGGTTCGATCCCTGTCGAGCCCACTTTTATTTTATAAAAAATCTTAAATTTATTGGTAAATCTTTTTTAACGCCAATCCTTTTTGAAGAAAAAATTTTGTTTGGTTTTTCACTCTCTTCAATCCATAGTTTATTGTTTTCTGTTATATTTTTTTTGTGAAACTTTTTGTCTATATGTAAAGCTTTTGTCAATAAACCAGGCCCCTTACATCTAGCTACAAAATTTAAAGGTTCTATCGCTCGAAGCAAGACAGCTTGTGCATTGCCTTTCTTGTTTGTAACAATATTCATAAGCCAATTGTTATGAACACCGTAAATAAGTATTGTACCACCTTCCATCAACATAGTCTCACGCAAGTCACCTTGTTGACAAGCCCTAGAAGCAGGATCTTTTTCATCATAATAAGCTTCTGTTTCAAGAATTCTTGCTTTTAATAATTTATTTTTATATTTTCTTACAATTACCTTGCCTAACAAATCTTTTACGACTTTAGAAGCGTCCCTGGAATAAAATTCTTTTTTTAATAAATTTAATTTCTTTGACATTTTAATAACTAAGGCTGTCAGTCCTTTATTAGTGGAAACACAACTTTAGGTTGTAATACCTATGAAGTATTATAAAATCTTGTAGATTAAAAATAAAACTAAACATTTATAAAACTTTTTTAACTCTTTTCTCTAAGCTCCCGTGGTGTAGAGGCCAAGCATTCAGCCCTTTCGAGACAAACTTTTAGAAAAAGTTTGATCAAAATCAAGGAAAGGCTGTGACCCGAGTTCGAATCTCGGCGGGAGCATCAAGCAATATTTATAAAGTGTAAGAACTATATAAAGAAAAAAGAGAAAATGTCAAAAGAGTCTTTAGTAGTAATTATTTCTATTTTAATAATTTTTGCCTCTTTGTTTGTGATATATTTTAATACTAGACCAGAATTTTTTGGAAAAGCATTCTGGTTTTTTCAATTAAAGCGATCAAACCCATTTACTGCAACACCAATCTCAAGTTGTACAACAATCTCAAGTTCTGGGGTCTATGAACTTCAGAATGATATTATCAATTCAACTAATGACTCTTGTATAAATATAATAGCGAGTAATGTAATTTTTGATGGTCAAGGGCACACAATTGACGGGAATGATAATGTCTTTACATATGGTATTTATGTTTATAATTCTGCAACAAATGTGACTGTCAAGAATGTAACACTTTCTGACTGGTATGCTGGATGTTATTTTCTTGCACCAAATAATACAATACAAGATAGCCATATAACTTCTAATTATCTTGGAGTAAGAGTTGGAACTTTCCCTGCAGTTAATAGTCATTACAACACGATAAAAAATAACAACATAAATCAAAACTTATATGGAATCTATTCATTACGTTCTAATTACTTAAATGTTTCTTACAACAACATTTCTTTAGGTTCTTTTGGAGTGTATAACTCCGAGTTATCGCAATATATTTCAATAATAGACAATAATATAAGTCTAAACAATAACACTGGACTCTTTTTTTATCATAATGCTAATAGTAATATATCTAATAATATAATAACCCTAAATAACAATGGGATAACTGCACAACATTTTTCAGCATCTTTTTTATTTAATAATGTTGTTACTCAAAACAATGATACTGGAATCAAGTTTGAAGGAGGAGTTAACAACATTGTTTTAGATAACATAATCGCCTCTAACAGATACGGGCTTTATTTAGCACCAACTCTAGACGTAAATGATAAAAGTACAAACAACAATATTACAAATAACTTAATCATCTTAAATAATTATGGCATATATGTTTTCAATTCTACTTCAAATTACTTTAATTACAATAATATTTATAACAGTTCTCAATGGGATATTTACCTTACAACAGAGTTTTATGATACAAACATATTTAACAACCAAATAATCGGAAACACAACAAATATTTCCTTTACGCATAAAGGTTCTGGAGGGAGTGCTGGCATAAAACAAGCAACTAGTAAGCCACAGGATCCCGAGAATTTTTCAAACATTAATCAGTATCTTGGAGCAACAGCTAGTTCTTGGCTTCATTTAAATTTTTCTTATACCTCTCAACAATTGAATGGCATACCAGAAAATACTTTGAGAGTTGCAAAATATAATGGTACATGGTTTACAAATCCAGCAAACTTTGCGTCTAGTTATGGTGTTAATACAGAAAATAATTATGTTTATGCAAATATCACAAGCTTTAGCATTTTCGCTCCATTGGGAATTATTCCTGAAATAAGGTTTGTAAGTCCAACACCGTCTGACTTATCAATTCAAAGGCAGAATTGGGTTTATGTCAATGTTACTTCATTAAATAATCTTGATACAGCTTTACTAGAATGGAATTCTAATAATATAACTATGAGTGGCTCTGGAAAAAATTGGTATTACAACAAGACAAACCTAAGTAGTACACAACACTTTTTCAAAGTTTATGGTCAAAGCTCAGGAAATTGGAATGCTTCTGAATTAAGAAGGGTAACTGTTGACACTCTCGCGCCAGTTTTTTTACAAAATTACACAAATTCAACACAGGCTGGCCAGCCAATCTTGCATTCACTTACTTGGTACGATCTTCCTTATGGTTATACTGCACTTTCTGGATTTGTCTTCAGTTTTGATAATTGCACTGGAAACTTTATAAATGATAGTTGGCGAGCATTCCGAGGAACAATCGGCTCTAGCGAGCAATCTAATGTTGTAAAAATAATAACTTCACAAGTAGGTTGTACAGTAAGATGGCAAATTCACGCAAACGATTCTGTAGGTAACTGGAATTCAAGTTTAGTTTATAGTTACGTAACAACTGGCGGAGGCAATAATCCACCATCATATAGCACAATAGGAACAAATAATTCAAATCCACAACAACAAGAATATGTATTGCACTATGTAAAATGGAGTGATGATTCTGGATTGTCTGGTTACAAATTTTCAAGCAATTATTCTGGTTCATGGCAAAATGACTCGTGGCAATCAATGACTGGCACATCGAATTGGAGCAATATAACAAAACAAATGCCTTCAAGTAACGGAATTTATGGCTGGCGTGTTTATGCTAATGATTCTGATAACGCTTGGGCTGCAACAGCAATACAAACAATAAATGTTTATTCTGACACTCAAGCACCAACTTACTCAAATCAAGGATATAATACAACAGAAGCAGGTTCTATAGTTAAATTTTACATATTTTATAATGATAATTTAGCATTACATCCAAATGGAAGATGGATTTTTTCTACAAATAATACTGGAATATGGGTAAATGATTCAGCACAATCATGGACATCAACACCACAGTGGGCAAATGTCACAAAAACTCTTAATTCAACTATAGGCTTGACTATAGGGTATAGATGGTATGTAAATGATTCTGCTGGCAACAGAAATGATACAAATGTTTTTACTTTAGTGACAACAGGGGACACAACACCGCCAATAGTTACTATAATCTCACCATTAAATGTAACTTATAATACTCAAGATGTTTGGGCAAATATCTCGCTTAATGAGCAAGGTTCTTGGTGCGGTTATTCTTTAAATGGACAAGCAAATGTAACAATGACAACAACAAATAATATATTTTTCTACAAATTATTACAAGGATTAAGTGAACAGCAACATAATATAAAGTTCTATTGTAATGATACTAAAGGAAACATGAATAGCTCGGTTCCTTTAAGATACTTTACAGTAAATCTTAGTGCTCCTAGTGTTTGTGGCAATTCAATATGTGAAACAGGAGAAACACAAGAAAACTGTTGTAAAGATTGTGGATGTCCTTCTGGTAAGACATGTCAAAATAATGAATGTAAAACTCCTAGCACTGGCGGAGGCGGTGGTGATGGTGGTGGTTGTGATGAAGGAAAGAAAAGATGTCTAAATAACTTGTTACAAGAGTGTAAAAACAATGTTTGGAAAACAATAGAAAACTGTAGTTATGGCTGTATAAACAATTCTTGTATCTTGCCACAAGCAGCTTGCACCCAAGGCAAAAGATGTTTCAATAATTTTTTACAAGAGTGTTTAAATGGTTCATGGCAAACTATAGAAGAGTGTGTCATTTGTTCTGCAGAACAACTGAAATGTATCTTATGTATAGAGCAAGAAAAAAAATGTTCTGATGATGGCAAAAACTTACTAACATGCCAGAATGGTTCATGGACTTCAGAAGAATGTAAGTATGGCTGTCTGAATAACACCTGTCTGGAACCTAGATCTAAGAAAAAATTTCCTTGGCTAGTAATTGGGGTTATCGTTGTTTGTGTTATTGTAGCAATTATGGTCCTAGCCGCATTAAATAAATTGAGAAATTTACCAACTGAAAGAACAGAAAAAACAATAAAAACTAAAAAAGAGAAGATATTGGAATGGAGCATTAGTTAATTTTATTAATCTATCTTTTCTATAACATGTATGTTAACTAGGGCACAAGGTAAAAAACTTGTTAGACTAGCACGAGATTCAATAGCTTCATGGTTTGCAAAAAAACAATTAAATTTTGAAAAAGAAAAGAAAGAATTTCACGAGTTGCAAGGAGTTTTTGTAACTTTACACACCTACCCTAGAAAAGAATTGCGAGGCTGTATAGGGTTTCCTTATCCTACACTACCCCTAGCAGAAGCTGTTTTTCAAGCAGCTAGAAGTGCGGCCTTTTCTGATCCAAGGTTCGAGCCTTTGCAAGAAAAAGAACTAAACCATATTATTATCGAGATTTCTATTCTAACTAAACCACAAATAATAAATGCTACCGGAATTTCAATTCCAGGCAATATTAAAGTTGGCCAGGATGGTTTAATAATAGAATTTGCAGGTCATTCAGGATTGCTCTTGCCACAAGTCGCAACAGAATTGGGATGGGATGCAAATGAATTTTTACGAGGAGTCTGCAATAAAGCAGGATTGCCTTCAGAAACATGGTTAAATCCTTTATGTCATCTTTACAAATTTCAAGCGCAAATATTTTCTGAAACAAAACCAGGAGGAAGGATTATTGAAAAAAATGTCAAGTCAAGAAAGCCAAGAACAGAAGGAAAACAAAGAAGGGCAAAAAGAAACAGAAAAATCTAGATCGTTTTGGGTTCTTTTTTTTGTCCTGCTTATAATCCTACTCCTTATTTTGTGGATTTTTCCCAGCTACAGAATAAAGGTAGATCCGAATCCAGTCAAAATACCGACAATAGAAGAGCTTGATCTTGAAATCCCTAATTCAACAGGGCTAAACGCCAGTCAAAGAGGTTTTTTACAGTTACTTTTGCCAGCAGATTCTTTCATTAAGAATACAGCAAACAAAATTTCGGTAATCGCATGCCCTAATGTTGAAAAACAAATAAAAGTTTGTTATGCAAAAGCTTTATTCTATTTTGTTCGAGACAATGTGCAATATGTCAATGATCCTTTTGCGCGGGAGTACCTTGCGAGTCCTGCAGAAACTTTAGCTTCCAAGGCAGGGGACTGTGACGACCACTCCATTCTACTTGCAAACTTGCTTGAAGCTATAGGTTTAGAAACGAGATATGTTTTCACAAACAACCATGTTTTTGTTCAAGTCAAACTTGAAGAAGCGCTTAAGGGATACAAAACAGATGATGATTGGGTTAGCTTAGACGCAACATGTAAAGATTGCAGATTTGGTGAACTTCCCTGGCAAGTTCAAAAATCAAGAAAAAATTATTTG
The DNA here is from genome assembly GCA_038894195.1 of Candidatus Pacearchaeota archaeon. Taxonomy (GTDB): domain Archaea; phylum Nanobdellota; class Nanobdellia; order Pacearchaeales; family UBA284; genus JAWAPZ01. The sequence goes on along the minus strand of JAWAPZ010000001.1, from coordinate 86,237 downwards.
TAATTTAAAAATAGCAAAGCTTAAATTTTCCTTATTCTTGTTTTTAAAATGAAAATATCAACAGGTTCAAAAGAATTTGATGATTGGCTTCAAGGGGGTTATGAAAAAGATGTCATAACGGTCTTTTATGGACCAGCTGGTTCTGGCAAAACTAATTTCTGTTTAATGGCAGCAGCAAAACAAGCTACTTTAGGCAAAAAAGTTATTTTTATTGATACAGAAGGAGGTTTTTCAGTAGAACGGCTAAGACAACTTGTAAATTTCAACATAATGAAAAATATAATTGTCTTAAAAGCAACAACATTTGAAGAACAAAAAGAAGCTCTCAATAGATTACTTAATTTGCTAAATAAAAATGTTGGTTTGATAATTATTGATTCTCTGGTAATGCTTTATCGTCTTGAACTTAGCCAGGCTTCTAGCGAAAAAAATATTGATAAAGTTCAGCTGGTAAACAGAAGTCTTGTATACCAACTAAGAATTTTAAGTGAAATCGCTCGAAAAAAACAAATTCCAATACTTGCAACAGACCAGGTTTACTCAGAATTTTTAAATCAAGAAGATATAGCTTCTGGAAAAATTCGCGGCGTGAGTATGGTTGGTGGAGATATTATAAAATACTGGTCAAAATGTATCATTCAGCTTGAAAATATTAGTCATGGCAAGAAGTGTGCTATCTTAAAAAAACATAGAAGTTTGCCTGAAAAAAAATTTGTTTTTGAAATTGTTAACAGAGGGATAAAAAAGAGAAAAGGATTTTTTTAAGATGGAAAATATCACAGCCATTGGGAATATAATAAAAAATTACTACCAATATTTTGGTTTGGCTGAAAACAGCAAACTGATAAGAGATCAACTTTTAAAAGAATATAGTAACAAATCACTGGGTTCTCTTTGGAATTCGATGTTAGAGCTTTATATTTTAATAAACAAATCGCATACAGTATCACTGAATTTTGTTCTTGAAATGAGGGTAATTTACGAAACGATTTCTAAAAAATCAATAAAAGAATTGGTTGATTTTTGGTGTGATTTAAGGAAAGAGGCTTCACAAACTGAAAAGAGATATAAAGTTCTCCAGAAAAACACTATTTCATTTTTTAAAACTACTAATCACCTCGAAGACAATCTAGCTACCCACGAAGCTTTTAATATAGAGAAACTAGTTGTTGCTAAAAAAATGCATGAAAGACTAGCTTTTCAACGTCTTTTTTTTGAAGAACTTTTTATTTTTTCTCCCTAGTTTTGGTAAAACAAAAAGAACAAAATTTCCATGCTGGCTTACCTTTTTTGATTAAAATTAATTTTGGCACTCCGCATTCACAAGTTTCATTAGAAGTCTTAATCATCCCTTGTGCTGGCAAAGGAAAAGAAAAATCACATTTTTCATTATCGCAGGAAGCAAATCTTTTGCCTTTTTTACTCCTTTTCATAACTACTTTTCCTTTTTTGCATTTTGGACAAGAGAACAAAGTGTTTGCTTCAAAGTTCTTTATATCAGCTTTTTTCTTTCCTTCTAAAAGCATTCTACCAATTTCTAATTCTTTACTTTTAAATTCTTCAGCAATTTTAATTAGAGTTTCTTTAGCATCTTTAAAAATTTCTGATTGTTTTTTGATTATTTTGTCCTTAATTTTTTCATCACGAATTTTTTCCATCTTTTCTTCAAACTCTCTTGTAAGTTTTTCATCAAGAATCAAGGGCGAGGTTCTTGCAAGAGAATGAGCAATAGCCATTCCTAATGGGGTTGCACGAATCTGTGTTCCGGTGATATAGCCACGTTTGTAGAGCCTATCTAAAATTTCTGCCCTAGTAGCTTTAGTCCCAAGCTCTCGCTTTTCAAGTTCTGAAATTATTGATGCTGGTGTATATCTTATAGGTGGTTTGGTTTCTTTTTCTTCAAACAAAACTTCATCAACTTTATATTTACCTTGCAAATCAGGTAATTCTTTCAGATCCATATGATATGGGTAAATTTCCAGCCATTCCTTTTTCAAAATTCTTTTTCCTGTAGCAATGAAATTTTTATCAGCAACAATTCTTTTATTCTCGATTACTGCATTTTCTCCAAAACAAGCTAAGAATCGTTTAACGACTAATTCATAAACTTTCTTTTCATCACTGCTAATCTTACCATACTCACCGGTAGGGTAAATAGCGGGATGTGCAGGATCTGTTTTGCTACCTTGTCTTGGCCATTCTTTCTTGACAACTTTCATCAAATTTTTGAAATTTTTGGCAAGTTTTTCAAGAATTCTTTTTAATCCTATTGTTGGTGGCAATTTCTGACTGCTTGTTCTTGGATATGAAATTAAACCATGTAAATATAAATTCTGAGCAATTGCAAGAGTCTGTGCTGGCGAAAATCTAAACAACCTGTAAGACTCAATCTGTAAACTTGTTAAATCAAAAGGTGGTAAAGGCTTTAGTTCTTGTTCTTCTTTTTTTGTTTCTACCTGGACTTGTTTTCCTTTATATCTTAAAAATTTTTCAGCATCTTTTTTTGTTTTAACATCTTTATTATATTTTAACTTTACCCCTTGGATTATAAGATAGACTTGCCAGTATTTTTCTGGCTTAAAATCCAAAATTTCCTCTTCTCGAGAAACGATCAGTGCAAGTGCTGGTCCTTGAACGCGCCCGATTGAGAGAATTTGAAATGATCCGGCTTTTTTGAGAGCTTCCATTAACGCTCTTGACAAGTTGATTCCATAAAACCAATCAAGATAATGCCTTGTCTCACCTGCATATGCTTGACCAAAATTAATTTCAGGTTCGATTTCTTCATAACTTTTAACTAAATCTGGTTTAGTCAAAGTAGAGAATTTCATTCTTTTTGCTTCTTGAGTTTTACAAATAAATCTTAATGCATTAAATCCTATAAGCTCTCCTTCGACATCATAATCGCAAGCAAGAATAAACCTTTTAGCATTTCTTGCAAAATGTTCTATCACTTTAATATATTTTTTGACAAACCCCGAATTCTGTTTCCATTCAACATCGAAAACAGGCCACTTGTTTGTTTTAATTCTTTCTTGTAATATAAATAAATGTCCGACAGCGCTAACAACAATAAATTTCTTGTCATCCCTATTAACCTCCCAATAAGGAACACCATTCAAATTTCTTTTGACAGGAATAATTTCAGCTAAAGCATAAGCAACACGCATTGCAGCTTGTGGTTTTTCACATATAACAAGTGTATAATCTTTTTTAATATCTTCATTTTGCTTTTCCTCTTCTCTTTCTACTTCTTTTTTACTTAATTCATCAATTTTATTAGAATTATTTATTTTCTCAATTTCTTCTGCTAGTGGTTTTAGTATTGGCGGAACAACATAACCAGAACCATTGTCCTGAAAAATTTTATCAACTTTCCTTTTTTTTTGCATCTTTTTTCAAAAATTTTTGATTATAAAAATATTTTTAGTCAATCCTTGCCGGGGTTATATTTTTAAATGCTCTTTCAAATATATCAAATACTTTGTTTAATTCTGAATCAGAAGGTGTTAGTATAATCCCTTTCTTAATTTCTGATTCGAGTAGTTGTTTTCTTTTTAGATCTATCTCATTAAACAATTCTCCTATTTTTGAATTTAACCCACCAACAAAATAATTTATCTCTTGAAACTCTAGTTGATTTTTACTATGTTCAAAATAACCAAAGATAAAATCATTTGTTAGTTTTTTGTTAAGCGTATAGCTACTAGTATGGTGAATTCCAACTATAAAATATAATTTCTTGTCTCTCTGGGAATCTATAAAAGAACCAACATAGAAAGAACTGTCCCCAGCAAATTTATATTGCCAATTTGTTACAGCTTTGCTCTTTTCTATTATCTTTTCAATTTCTTCTTTATTCATCCTTTTTATTTATTTTTTGGTTTTTAAATATTTTATATTTTTAAAAATAATAATATGATCACTTATGGCAGAACCAGAATTCTTTTCCATTTAATCGAGCATAACCAAAACCTTCAAAATATAAAATTTCTCCCTCTTTAACTTCTTTAACCTTAACAAATGCTTTTTTCTTACTTGCGTTTGGCATTAAAACGGTAATTTCTCTAAAACCTTTTTGTTTTTTTTCTGAAAATTCTGCTTTTCTAACTTTATCTTTTAAAATTTCCCTATTGAAGTTATCTAGAATTTGAAAATAATCTTCTTTGCTTATAACTTTATCAACCTCACTTAAGCCACGAGCTTCAGCCATTCTTGCAAAAGCTTCTGGTTGATAGCCTCTTTTTCTTAAAGATGCGATAAAAGGCAGTCTTATATCTTCCCAGTCAGTAAATTTACCTTCTTGGATTAATTTTCTTGTCTTAGTGCAAGAAATTTCAAGGTCTTTAAATTTATATCTTCCTAAAAAAGCTGTATATGGAATTTTTTTTCCAAGAGCTTTGAAGATCATCTCTTGTCTTTTTGCACTATCTCTATGCTCCTTGGCCCTGATTATATGGGTCATTCTATACTCTATGTCATCAACAGCAACACTCAAAGTCATTAAAGGCCAAACACGATACCTTTTGCCTTGCCTAGGATGTTCTGACTCAATTATTCTTGCTAAAGGAAAATCCCTTAAAGCAGGATTTTCAAGATTCATGTTAGATTTAAATCTTAAGACAGCTTCACCTTCTTTGTAGTCAGAAAACATTTTTTTCCATCTCTCCAGATTTTTCTTAATGCTGAGTTCTCGGCAAGGACATTCTTTTCCTTCTTTTCTGAGCTCCTGAAATTTTTTAGAACAACAAGTACAAACATAAGCGGCATTTTTTCTAATAAGTTTTTCTGCATATTCATAGTAGTAAGACATTCTTTCAGATTGTATAATAAATTCAGAAACATTTCCGAAGAGCCAATTAGCTTCATCTTTAATCATATCATAAGCTTCTAGTGCAATATTTCTTGGGTTAGTATCCTCTATTCTTACATAGAACTTGCCACCATATTTTTTAACGTACAAAGAAGAAGGCATTGCGGTAGCAACATGTCCTATATGTAATGGTCCTGAAGGTGAGGGCGCGAATCTCATAACAACTCCATTTTTGGCATTCGGTAACTCTGGTAAACCTTTGCGCTCTTCACGATGATCAACTTGGTTTTCTAATTCTCTGAAAAGTCTTTTCTGTTCTTCAAGATTCATATCATTTATTTTTTTCACTTGTTCTTGAATCTCTTTGATTACACTCTTGACCTGCTCTTTTTTAAGGCCTTCGTGAAACAAAGAATTCAGAACACTTTCAACACGTGCCTTGCCAGCATGCTCTATGGCGTTCTTTAAAGCATATGCTTCTATCTTCTTAGCAAATTTTTTCATAAATATAATTAAAATTAAAAGCTTTAAATAAGTTTACTTCAATTCCGATCGAAGTAATCGAGACATTTATAAATACTGAACTTCTAGAATAAACATGAAAAATAGTGCAAAATTCATCACAATCCTTGCAGTTTGCATACTTATCGTACTTATTACAATTATCTTTCTTAATACATTACAACAACCGCCAAGTGCAATAGAGGGTTTAAAAAAATTCAATTCTTTACAAGAATTGAAAGATTTTGTAAAAGCAAATTCTTATTCTTATGGTGGCTATGGCACGGAAATGATGAGAGCAATGGCCATGGTTGCTCCTCGTGCCAAGGGAGTTTTAGAACAAGCTGCAGAGTATTCAACAACAAACATACAAGTTGAGGGTGTTGATGAGCCAGACATTATTAAGAATGATGGCAAATACATTTATGTTGTTTCTGGAACCAAAGTTATTATTGTAGATGCGTATCCTGCTACGGGCATGAAAAATATTTCTGAGATTGAATTGAATGCAAGCATAAGTGAACTCTTCTTGAATAGCAATAAGGATAAACTAGTAATTTTTTCTGGCGGCGAATATTTTTATGGAGAAATTCCTTTAAAGGGGTGTGTTGGCTCTAGATGCATTCCACCAACTTATTACGGAACTACTATTTATATTTATGATATATCAAACAAGCAAGATCCGAAGCTTGAGAAAAACATTTCAATACAAGGAAGTTATATAGACTCAAGAATGATTGAAGATTATGTTTATGTAATTTCACAGAAGCAAGTTAATATAGAAAATCCAGAGCCACCAATATATAGGGTACAAAATACTGAAATAGCGATCCCAGTAACCGATGTTTATTACTGGGATTATCCAGATACAAGTTATGTTTTTACTTCGATCATGGCTATAAACATAGATGGCAAAACAAATATTAAAACTTATTTGACAGGTTATACTGGAACACTTTACGTTTCGCAAGATAATATTTATCTAACACACACCAAATATATTCGATACAAAGACTACTTTAAAAAATATGTTGGGGAAGTTCTACTTCCTCTATTACCTGAAAAACAGAAATCAGAAATAAGACAAATAATGAACTCTGATAAAGAAGATTGGGAAAAAATGCAAGAAATTAATGAACTTGTAGAAAATTATTCAAACTTTCTAGGCGGGAGTGAAAAAGAACAATTTGATAATGCCCTTATGGAAGCGATGGAAGAATTTAATGTTAAAATTCAGAAAGAGCAAGAGAAAACGATTGTTCATAAAATAAATATAGATGAACTTGAAGTCGAGTATAAAGCTTCAGGAGAGGTTCCTGGTCATGTTCTAAACCAGTTTTCTATGGATGAGCATAAAGGGAATTTCAGAATAACCACTACAACAGGTGATGCCTGGAGTGGAACAAGTTTAAATCATTTGTATGTTCTAGATAAAGATCTTAACATTATAGGCAGGGTAGAAGATCTTGCAAAAGGCGAGAGTATATATTCTACAAGATTCTTAGGAGACAAAGCTTATGTTGTGACATTTAAGAAAGTTGACCCTTTATTTGTAATTGATTTAAAGGAACCTTCAAAGCCGAAAGTTCTAGGTTATCTAAAAGTTACAGGTTATTCTGATTACTTACATCCTTACGATGAAAATCATATTATTGGTGTAGGAAAAGAAGCTCGAGGCGGTGGTGAGCAATTTGCGTGGTATCAAGGCCTCAAACTTTCATTATTTGATGTTTCTGATGTTGCAAATCCTAAAGAAATAGGTAAGATAGAAATAGGGGACAGGGGAACAGATAGCTATGCTTTATACGAGCACAAAGCGTTCTTATTTGACAAGACAAGAAACTTACTAGTGATCCCTATCTTGCTTGCTGAAATCAACGAAAGTGAGTATCAAGGAAACATTCCAGACAATTCTTATGGTGAATATGTATGGCAAGGAGCTTATGTTCTAAATATCGACTTGACTGGAATAAGTTTAAGAGGAAAAATCACACATTCAGAAAATGCAACTGAGTTACAAGATTGGATGTGGTACAATGATAGGACTTCTGTAAAAAGATCATTGTACATAGACGATATTCTTTATACTATTTCTTCAGGCAAGATAAAAGCAAACGACCTTGATACTTTAGATGAAATTAGTGAATTGAAATTGCCTTATGAAGAGCAAAGATTATATTCAGAATGAAAAAAACAGTTTTAATCATTACTATCGGGATAATTATAGTTGGTGTGATCTTAGCAATTATTTTTTTGCGAAAACCCACAACTCAAAAGAATTCATTTCCAAATTTAATAATCACAGATAGTAAAAACTTAATTGGTTTATATTATGACTCCTCTTTAGGAATGATGGTTCCAGAGACCAGCATTAATGTATCCTCACTACCAACAATTTTTAAAATTATAGTTGCAAGGGATTATCTTTTTGTTGCTCATAGAGAAGCAGGTATTTGTAAAATTACGCGTTTTAATTCAAATTTTGAAAAAGAAAAAGAAATTGAATGGGAAGAAGGAACAGGTGCAGAATCCTGTTTAATTAGTTCATTAGCAACAGACGGGAAAAATATTTTCGTCTCGGCAAATGGCTCTTTAATAGTTTTTAACAAAAATTTAAATCAACTCAGTAGGGTTGAATTAAAAATTTATAATACAAACAAGAATGCGCACGACATATTAATCTATGATAACAATGCTTATTTGCTTGATAATAGGTTAATTCCCACATACTTATTTCGTGTAAATATTGAAAATCCAAGCAACATTAAAATAAAGGAACAAATTGAAGTCCAAGGGATCAATCAACATCTAGTAGGACAGTGGCTGAATCCTGAATTTGATCAATGGTGTGTTATACAATCTGAAGGCACTACGATCGGCTCTTATCAGAATGTTCATATTTACCCCATAAAAGAAGGAAAAACACCTCGAAAAGTGCAACATATATACGAACATGGACGATACATATTGCGAAATCAATTACGGGAAGGAACTGAAAACACAGAAATCCTGGCAGTAACCGAGCTCCCACCTATTTGGGCTGTTGTTCAAAAAAACAATAAATATTATTTAGCAAAAATTAATAGTGAAAATGATAATATTTCATTTACAAATTTCACTGATTTAGAATTAGGAAATGCTGGATATTGGAGTAAGGCAATCATCAAACAAAAAGATAAATATTTATTTATTGCTTTTAAAAACTTACTAAGAGTATTTGATACCGAACAGCAAAGAATTATTTTGTCTCAAGAATTTGGAATTTCTATCCAAGACTTTGTTGTAATTTCTTCATCGAAAACAAGTCACAAAATCAATGAAAATATAAGTGTTACCACAGACAAAAAAGAATATAAGCAGGGAGAAGATGTAAAAATAAAAGTAAAAAATAATTTAAATAAACCAATATTTTATGTAGCTGAGCGATTTGCTTGTGAAAGCAAACCTTATGAAATTTATTTCTACCTTAATTACTCAGAAGTGGATGAGCTTACTCAATGGAACCAAGTAATACCTTATGAACCAATTTGTGGTGCAGTTGAAGGTGCTGGAGAGGTTATTTATAAAGAACTGGCTGCGCACGAATCAATAAATTTTATTTGGAATCAAAAAGGATGGGATGATGTAAGAAGAGAACTCGTTCAAGCTGATCCAGGAAAGTATATAATACTTATAAGATACAAGGAATCAAAAGACACTAATGGGTTTAGAAGAGCTTACTCAAATGAATTTTTTATTTTGGGGTCAGGTAGAGTAAACGTTTCTTGTAATCAGGAGGATCCTGATTTTTGCAATAGATCTTGTGAAACGGATAATGACTGTAAATGGATGTGTGGTTGTGGTTGCATCAACAAAGAGGAAATCTGTGGATACAGAAATTTTGTTTGTGAAGCTTTTCCAGGCTCATGCAAATGCATAGGTAATGTTTGTAAGGAAATCTTTTAAAGCATAAAAACGATCAAAATTAAAAATGACAGAAAAATATTTGCTCTTTTCTCTTGAAGATGAAAAAGCTAAAAAACTTGGCGAGGTTGTTTCTAGCAAGACTTGTAAAAAAATAGTAAATCTTCTTGCTGAAAAAGAAGCAAGTGAGCAAGGTATTGCACGTGAGTTGAAAATTCCAATAAGTACTGTTGAGTACAATTTAAAAAAATTGCTCGATGCAGGCATAATAGAAAAAAGCAAGAATTTTTTTTACAGTATCAAAGGTAAAAAAATTGATATGTATAAAGTCGTGAACAAATTAATTGTTATAGCACCTAAAAAAACAAGCATTTATTCGAAGATAAAAAATATTGTGCCAGCAACAATAATTTCAGCAGCTCTTACTGTTTTTCTTGCATTATATTACAAATCACGCAGTTTTGCCCAGCAAATTGCAATGGAAAAAGCAACAGCACTAAATGGAACACAAGCAGTTGTAGCAAGTCAAGCATTTTCACAATGGCTTTGGTTTGCTTTAGGTTGTGCAATTGCAATAATCGTTTTAGTAGCATGGAATTGGAAAAGATTGTAAAAATTAAGAAAATAAATCCCTAAAAAGTAAAATCTATTAATTTGTTTCATAGAAAAATCTTACTTGTTATTCCTTTTCATTTAAATACCCCGACCTTTTAGAGGGAGCAATCCAAATCTTGTAAACGATATTAAGAAAAATAAAGATAATTAAGTATGAGCAATTACAAAATTATAAATTTTCTGAGAAGGGTGAAATGTCCTATAAAGGAAATCCCTATAGCGTATATTTCTATCAAATTACGAATTAAGAATAAAAGACCAAAAAATTGAAGATTTTATTAAAGCGTTGGCGTAGGTACAACATAATTATCACAGCGAACATGGAGTAACAGATATCTTTAAAGAATTAATAAAGAAGTAATATTCATTTCTTTTTTAGCAAATACGTAATCAAAAGAATGACACCAACCAGATTAGTAACATCAGCAAGATTGAATACAGTGAAAGTTGGCCAGAATGAAAGGGTAAAATTATCTATGACGTATCCTAAAAAAATTCTATCAAGAGTGTTACTCAAAGTACCTGCAAAAATTAATGCGAGAGATACACGCAACAATTTTTTTTCTTTGTACTTAAAATAAAAGTATCCAACTATGGCAAGCACTATCAAAGCTATTGCTATGAGCAGGAATCCTGTCCAGGGGATCCCTGCAAGCAATGAGAAAGCTGCCCCTGTATTTGTCGCATACTTCAAACATATGAACAAAAAACAACCATCCTTAATAATGTTCTTAAACAAATGATCTATTACAAAGATTATCATTAAAATCCAAATAAAAAACCAGATTTTTTTCCTTGTTTTTTGTTCCTGGTCACTTATTTTTCTTTGCTGAAATTTAAATTTCATAATAACCACCTTTCAATTTTTCCATCTTAGTATTTTAGGTCAAGTCTGTTCTCGATTCTTTCAATTTTCCTTTCAAGCAACTCGAGTCTTTCAATCATTCTGTCTAATCTCCTGTCAAGTCTTTCAATCTTTTCTATATGTCCTGTTGTAACATTACTTGTTCCTTCACTTGATGCAGCAGAAGCAAAATTACTTAGAAATCCAAGTGGTGTCTCTGTTGGATTTGAATTTTCAATTTCTGTGCTTTTACTTTTTCCTGGCATACTTGCCTTTAGAACCGAGACGTCGCTCCCCCAAACTACTTCTTTTTCCTCTTTTCGCTTTTTGAAGATCTTATTTAATTTAAGCATCTCTATATTTAGCTTTGTCTTTTTAAATATCTTTTGTTTTTACCGGAATTTGCCCAAAAAGATTTTGCTCTTTAAAAAATATAAATAATTATTTTCTTTAGAACAACAATCTTTATAAAGACCCTTTTTAATTAAAAAATAAAAATTCAAAATGTCAGATTTCAAAAGCAAGCACCTAATTATCAATAGAAGCAGGATGTATCCATCTGCTGTGTATCAATTAACTGGTCAAAGACTTGCTTACATTATAAGTACCTATTTCAATAAAAAACGCATTGTTGCAGTGGTTTCTAAGTGTGAAGGCGAGCTAGGTAAAGAACAAATAGAATCTTTAGTTTTAGGGCGTGATAACAAATGCGAGACAATAGTTTATGATAAGGAGCAAACTTCTTTTGAAATTACTCTAGAAAGGTCTGTTGATGGAATGACGAGCATGGAATTTTTTTCAGAACTATCTTCCAGAGGAGTGCCTGGAGAATTATCAGAAGCGCTCTATAGGGTAGCCCACTTCATAAATTCTTAGTGCAAAACCGAAACCAATAAAAACTCAAAAAACTTGAATTTTTTATGGAGATAGAGGACATCTTGAAAGAAATAAAAAAGGTGACAGATCCTAAACGACAAGAACCGCTTTGGAAAAGCAGACTTGTTTATGACTCAAGTTCAGAACAGCTTGAGCCAATATACTTTTGGATACTTGATTTTATGCAAGAATCAGGAATGGAAGTTGAGAAATTAGTTGATAATTTTTCAGCTTCGGTTGGCGGGGGTTATTTTTCAGAACTTGGGGCCAAGGCCTCAAAAATGCAGGAAGAATCAATGAAAATTCTAGGCGCGGTCAATACAGTCCTTAAGAGCATAATCAATTTACTTTATGATTTAAAAGAATTTGAGATAAGATTGCAGGTTTACAAGGACTTAAAAGACGAAAAAAAGAAGGAAGCTGCATTGCTTGCATTAAAACAAATTTGGATGGATAAAGTTGATATGCAGCGCGGTAGAGGAAGTATAAATCTAATGGCAGCCGAGCTTAATTTTGTAACCCTTAGAGACGCATTTATGGCTTGTAAGAGTGTAGATGAGGTGGACAAGATGGATCTTAATGATCGCGTGAAAAGAATTCTCAAACCGCGTCTTGCTGAATTTTTTGAATGGGTAAAAAGAAGCGAAAAAGAACTCTCTACAAGGTTTGAGTTAGAAAAGAGCTATTTGAAAAGTCAAGTGAATAGTTTAAAACTTTATACCAGTTGGGTTAAACCTTACTTAAAAGCAGCAGAACAGTTAAGGATGAAGGATGTTTCTTTAAAAGAACCATCTCTTGTAAATGCTTTTAATACAATTATTCTGGAATTAAAACTTTTTGGAAAAAAAGAGGTAAAAATTAGAGAGGAAGTGGAAAATGGAATATTGCCAAAAAAAATGATAGAATATAAACCAAAACGAAAGTACTATGCCTGTGTTCTCATTGATTTTGTTTTTAGAGGAATTCCTTCTAGAACACCACAGGGGCATTTCATTTTTGGTGGTCGTGCTGAAATTTTATTTGAAGCTTTTACATTAAACTCAGATGAATTAAAAATTTTTAATAAAAAAATAGAAGAAAGTGATTGGAAAGAAGTTCTTAAAATCTATCAAGGAATAACTGACGAAAGTTTGGATCAGATGCATGAAGAAATCGAGCATTTTTTAGGCACAGAAGAAAAGAAAGAAAAGGAATTTTCGCTTTTTGGGCCAATACCTGAAAAAAAAGAAGAAAAAGAAAAAAAGCCAGAAAAGAAAAAAAAGGTAAAAGAAAAAGAGATTGATTTAAAAAAGATTAATAAAGATAATTTTTCCGAGTCTTTAATAAGAAGGGTGGCTGAACTAAGAGCAGCTGATATTTGTTTTTCTGTGTATGATAAGTATAAGAAAGCACATGGAATGGCGAGCTTTGAAGCACCAGAATGGGAACTTGAGAAATGGCAAAAAGCTCTAGAACCAGAATGGAAATGAAAAAGAAATTGAATCTAAAAAAATTAAAAAAAATTCTTGAAACTAATAAAATAAAGACAAAAGAAAAGAAGGCAAGAGAACCGCAAGGAGACATGAAAAAAATAAAAGCGAACGAGAAACCAAAAGAAAAAGAACCTAAAATTAACATAGAAAAAATAAGAACTTCTGTTCTAGCTGAGGAACAAGTGATTGGAACTAGTGTTGAGCCCACCTTTAGCCTAGAACCAGCAAAAACTATAGAAGAAATTCTTGCTGAACCAACCAAGATATCAGAATCTGAAGAAACTAGTGCAAGGCATGAAAGAGAAAGAGAAGAAGGAAAATATGCAGAAGTTCCAAGTTACGATTTTCGTGGCTCAAAAGAAATACAACTTTCTGAAAGGAAAGCAGAATTTAGTCAAGTTTTGATGCCAGAAATAATCAGGCCAGAAAATGAATTTAGAAAATTTATTCCAGAACGTCAAGAAGCACAAATTCGTGATTTTATTGTTAGGGACGCTTCAATTGATGCCAGTGCTGGCGTTTATCAAAGAATGTACAAAAAAGAACCAAAAGAAGCAAAAAAGGAATTAAAAAGAAAGGAAAGAAGCATCGAAGGGTACAAAATAAGAGGATATTAAATTTATAAATTAAGAAAACCTTATAAAAAGATGGTGTACGAACAACCAAAAAGCTATGAAGTTTTTTATGAGGGTACTTACTCTCAGCTAGAACCAACCTACGGTCCTTTATTTCTTGGTTATAGGGTTCCTTTCTCGTCTTTACAATTACATACTAATCCACAAACAGCAAATATAATCACAGAAGCAAGTGATAGGTTAAGCTCAGGGGTTAAAGGTGTCATGGTAAATGTTCTTGATCCAAGAACTTTTGAAAACATCCCAAAACAGCTTTTTGATGAGGTGAGGCAATTACATAAACTCGTTGGTGCTGAACCTTCAATGCACGCACCAATTATTGATCCAGCGGGTTTCGGTGGCCGTGGTGAATGGAGTGAACATTCCAGACAAGAAGCTGAAATGCAACTTAAAAACGTCATAGATCGAGCTCATGCGTTAGATCCTTCAGGCAATATACCAGTAACAGTTCACGCATCTATGATGCCATCGACAGAATGGTGGAAAAAAGCTCCAGAAGAAAAAGCATTGGTTTATGCAATAAATACAGAAACAAATCAAATAGCTCCTTTACCATATGAAGAAAAATTCTACCCTGGACCAGAAGGAGTAAGAAAAGTTACTTTTACAACAGAAGATCAACTTGAGGCAGTAAACCAAACCCACTGGCGCACTAGAATTGTGGATATCAATAAAGATTTTATTCATGCAGAAGAAGTTTTGAGCAGAGCATTTCCAATCATAGCCCCTGTTTGGAGCGAGTTGAAAGCAATCGAGAAAAAAATCCTGGAGCAAGGACCGACGCCAGAGCTGAAGGAGGAATTAGATTCTATCAATAGAAATTTAACACAAAAGCAGTATGAAGCTTTTACTCAAATTAACGCGGTGGTTCCAATTTACGAGGATGTTGCACTAAAGTTAAGTGGAGCATTTAACGAGATTTATAAAGACTACAGTGAAGCAATTAAAAGAGAAACAAATGAAAAAGAAAGAAAAAAATACGAAGAAGCATTAGAAAAAATAAAGGAAATTGGAAATGATATTTACTCGGCTGAAAAATCTCGCGAACCAGTCGTGATGCATCAAGTTTTTTCTAAAGCATTACATAATCTTAATGAAATTGCTAGAATAAGCCCCCCAAAAATTTATAAGTCTATAGAGGAGTTTTCTTTGCCACACACTTCTGAGACAGTGGCGAATGTCGCTTTGCATGCATACAAAAAATATGGGAATAAAGCCCCTGTAATTGCTCTAGAGAATATATACCCCAATATGGCTTTTAGCAGAGCCGACTCTCTAAGAAAACTGATTGAGGAGTCAAGGAAAAAATTCATAGAAAAAGCAGTTAATGAAGGTTATAGCTATGATAAAGCCAGACAAATTGCCGAAAACCTAATAGGAGCAACATGGGATGTTGGGCACGCTTTCATGCTAAAAAAACATGGCTATGAAAAAGAAGAAATAATCGAAGAAACAGGAGCTATAGCGCCATTTGTCAAATTCGTGCATTTGACAGATAACTTCGGTTTTGAGGACACCCACTTGCCTCCAGGCATGGGCGAGGTTCCTTTCAAAGAACTTTTAAAGGAATTGGAGAAAGCAGGTAAACTTAAGCAGGTAATCGAAGCTGGTGGCTTGCTGAATTTAGGTAGAGAGGCTGGCAGAGTTATTCTTCCAGCAACTCTTGAAGCTCTTGGACCGCCAGCATATTCTTACCAACCAAGGGGACCTTTCTGGAACCAGTTACCTTATTTACAAGGACCTTATAGTTTAGGTTACGGATCAATTTTTCCTGAACAGCATTTTAATATTTATGGTGGTGGTTTTTCAGCTTTACCTCAAGAACTAGGTGGCCAGGTTCCTGGTCGAGGTCAAAGGTTCTCTGGTGCACCAATGGAGTAAAAAAAGAAAAATATTTTATTTAAAATAACCACCAACAGACTTGTTATAATTTATTACTAAAATCTTTAGGACGACTAATTTAATTTGTCATTCTATGTAACACAAACTTTAAAAAATCAAAATTCTTCAATAACTTATAAAAGAGGTCAAATGAAAAAAACTTTGAAAGCTCCAAAAGTTCCGAAGTTTTCAACCCTTAAACTGAAAGAAGAATATGAAATTGCTTATGATTTTGCAACTAAAGTTTATGAGAGATTCGGTAAGATAATTAAATCAATTGTGTTATTTGGTTCAGCAGCAAAAAGAAAGAGCAAAAGCACTTCAGATATTGACTTGATTATTCTTATAGATGATTGTTCAATACAGTGGGATCAAGAACTAGTGGCTTGGTATCGGGAGGAACTTGGTAAATTAGTGAGACAGAATCCTTATCAACGAACTTTGCATATAAATACTGTTCGTTTGTCAACCTGGTGGCAAGAACTTCTTAGAGGAGAGCCGGTAGTTATAAATGTTATTCGATATGGTCAAGCTATAATTGATTTTGGTGGTTTTTTTAACCCATTAAAAATTTTACTTGCTCAAGGAAAAATAAAAAGTACACCAGAGGCAATCTATGTTATGTTGCAACGAGCTCCTACTCATCTTTTAAGAACCAAAGCTGCACTATTGAATAGCATAGAAGGAATGTATTGGGCAATGGTTGATTCAAGTCATGCTGCGCTTATTGCAGCAAAAAAACTGCCACCTTCGCCAGAACATATAGGGGATATGCTAAAAGAAGTGTTTGTGAATCAAAGACTTCTTGACATAAAATATGTTTCTTGGTATGAAGAGCTATACAAACTCGCTCATGATATTCTTCACGGCCGCAAATTGGAAGTTAAAGCAAAAGATATAGATAAGTGGCAAGAAAGAACAGATATTTTCTTACAAGAAATGGCTAAACTTGTCAACAAGATTGTTTAACTAGTTTTGGCAAATACTAAAAAGAACAGCATGCTAAAGATAGAAGCAAATTATTAACAAAATTTGTACCTTTGTTTGTGCTTAGTTGTTTAATCATTATCATGTGCGTGAACTCTGTGAAGCACTTTTTTCTGTAGCTTTCACATATGTTTCTGCAAGACCCACTAAATATGGTACTTGTTTTTCTTCATCTGTTCTTGTATAAACGTTTTTCATATATTCAACTACTTTTTCTTTTTTCAATACTTTTTTAGTTTCCTTATCTTGCTTAACATCCTCGCTGAATTTTTCTTTTGCTTTTGCAAAATAATGTTCAAGAAGCGCACCACAACTAACTTGTAATCTTTTTTCATCTAAACTTAACCAATATACTATTGTATCTTTAATCTGTTCGTAGTCTTTTGGAACTCCAACATTATCCGAGTATAATTGTAGCATGAGATCTAGATTTTGTGCTAGCATAGCTGTCCTTAATGCTTGATACTTTTTATGTAACTCGGTCACCTCTTTATTACCTACCCCTTCCTTAGCAGGTAAAAGGTTAAAAGTAAGACTAAGTAAAGTATCGCCATCAAGAGTATTAATAATTTTTTCTAAACCACCTTTTGCAGTACGTGCTATATTCTGCTGAGCAAGACCTTGCCCAATGTCTAAAACCTGGCGAACTTCTGTTTCAGAAGCAGGCATGTAATGGTTTGGATTATTAGGAGTAAGTTTTTTCCCTAGCAATAATCTAGTTGCTGGATCATTCGGATCTTTTTTTTCAGCAAAAAATTCATATTCCTTCAAATATTTTTTCAAATTAGTATACAACTGATTGTTTGCCATTTTTTCACATTAAAATATAAAAAAACTACTTTATAAATCTTTCTATATGAGCTATTCCTAAGTGGTAACAAAAAACTTTGCGAAATCAAACCACCATATAAACCTTTATAAATCTCCAATACTTTCTTGTCGCATGTTCAAGAAAAAGTTAGAATGTTCGAAATGTGGAAGAAAAGTACTGCAAAAATACAGGTTCTGCCCCTTTTGTGGAAAGCAGCTAGAGAAAGACGAGAAAAAACCAGATTCTTTGTTTGATGAAATGGAGCAGATTGAGAAAGAAATTCAGAAAAGTATGAAAATGCCTTTTTTTCTTAAATTACCAATGAAAGGGGTAATAAAACAACTAACTAAGGACCTGACTCGCGAACTCTATGAGCTTGAAAAAGCTCAGAAAAATGAAAAAATAGAAGGGAAACCGCATATCATGACAAAGGGTTTTTTTATTAACATAACAAATATTGATGGAAAACCGGTTATAAGGGTATCTCAACTTGGTAGACCACCAATAAAACAAAAAATTTCAGAACCAAAAATACAATCAAAAATAGATGAACTAACTAAAACAAAAAATTTCAGCAAAAATGACCTAGAAAAATTTTCAAAACTCAAAAAATTAGAACCTAGAACACAGGTAAGGAGGTTAGCCGATAAGGTGATTTATGAACTTGAAATGCCTGGGATTTCAGAAGATAAGACCATAATAAATCATCTTGGAAATAGTATCGAAATTAAGGCTCTTGCAAAAGAAAAAAATCAAGAAAGAGCATATTTTAAAGCAATTCCAGTGAGTTTAGGAATACTTTCTTGGACAATTGATGAAGACAGGTTAATTCTAGAATTAGAACCCGAATAAAAGGAATAATAAAACAACGAGAGATAATAATAAAACAAAAAGAGGAGAAAATAAAAAATGAACTTAAATCTTAAATCCTTTCTTCTTGTCTTAATTTTTTCGCTACTTTTTTTTATTAATTTTTATCTTGCAGATGCAGTAACAATACAAGAAATTACACAAGGATTTACTTTTAACTGGATTGTTTTATTTCTCGTGATTTTCTTTGTCTGCTGGGTTGTATTACAAGATATTTTTCACTCGACCCCGGGCATGGCCCTTATAATCTCTTTAGTTCTTGGTCTTGCTGGAAGTTTTGGTGTTTTAAATACGTTTGGCCCAATAGTGCCAAAACTTGATGTCTGGGTTTTTTTGTTACTAGCAGGCTTAATAGTATTTATAATCAGAATCATTTTTAAAGGGGGTCAGGATACACTTATTAGTTTACTTTTCTTTGCGATTCCCTTAGCATGGTTTATATTCATAAAAGAAAAAGTAAGTTATGGGATTCCCTCTAATTTTATAATAATTATTGATGTTATACTTGGCATTTTACTCGTCGTAGCAATAATAATTTTTTTTGTATCTATTTTAAAACCAAAGCAAAAGAAACAATTTATGATTCCGATACAAACTTCTTAAGATTGAAAAAACTTTTTAAACATCATTCGCTTTGAGAATAAATGAAAAGAGGTTTATTTAATTTACTGACAACTTTACTTATTTCAGTTCTTAGCTTAAATTCCGCTTTAGCTCAACCCTTTTCTTTGACAAATCTGTTAAGCAATGAGTGGTTTAATGCAGCCCTACTTTTTTTATTAGTTTTTGCAATTTGCTTTCTTGTTCTTAAAAAAGTGTTTGCCTCAAGCATGGGCGTGGCTGTAATAATATCCTTTGTTTTGGGAGTAGCTGGTAGTTTTAGTATAATAGCAAAATATGGTTTAATTTTTGAAAAATTTGATTGGTGGGTCGTATTTATTGTTTTTATAATAATAGTTGCTCTTTTGATGCTTCTATCTAAACGTAAAAAAGCTGCAACAATAATGCTTTTATTTGTTATTCCAGTAGCATGGTTTGCACTTGGTCAAGAAGCTTTGTGCCCCCCACAGGGAACTCTGCCTTCAAATGCATGCACTTTTTTGAATGTCCTTATGGGTATCCTGATTTTAATAGCACTATGGATGTTAATTAGGACCATTTCAAAAAAAGTTGAAGAAAAAGGAGCATGGGAAGTTATGCCAGAGGAAAAGAGACGAGCAATTAAAGAAATTTCTGAACAAGGTAAAGCTAAAAAAATTAAATTCAAGTTTTGGGCGACGAGATCAAGGATAAAAAAAAGCGAAAGCTCGACCTTGCTTTGGAAAACAGAAAATGCCGTTCAGTTTAGTATTAATAGCCAAAGCTTGCCTCTTTCAGGACGTCTAAACGTAATTCCAAATACAACAACAACTTATTTTGGAACTGCAATCGGCAAGGATGGAAAGAGCGTTACAAAAAAGGTAACAATTTATGTCGAAGGAGCTTCGGGTGTCCCTCCGCAGCCACCATCAAAGCCACGAAAAACTAAAGGTGAACCTTTAGCGATTCACATGCAAATTAAAGGAACAGAAGTAGGACCAGGCCAAATAGCCAAAGCTATGGTTAAAAGAGGAGAAAAAATAAAAATTAAGGTATGGTGGTCTGGTGGTACCCCGCCTTATGATGCCGAGTTAAAATATGGAAATATAACAATAGGTAATATAAGGCATGACAATGCAAAGAGCCTTCAGAGGACAGTTACAATCAGTGAAGCAAGCGGGGCTATTGTTGGAGTGGAAGCTTCTTGTATCGATAGTGATTGGCTACTTAAAAATTGCTCAATTGAACTGAAGGTTACCGCCTAATTAAGTTTTATTAACCTAAAAAAACCCTTACTATAATTGCGTACAATCATAAACTTAATAAATCCTTTTATCGACAACTTTATAAATCCAAAAAGCTTAAAAAATAAAAAGAGAAAATGAAAGCAGTATCGAGTTTTATTGTGTCTCTGTTCGGTATTATAGTAATTATAGTCTCTTTGCTCGGACTTGCAATGACAAAAGGACTCTTTACAGAAAGACTTAAGCAATTTCCAGGCGACCCAACAGTTTATTTTATTATTTTAATAGTTATTGGAGTTTTAGCAATAATAATCTCTTCCAGTTCAAAAAAATACATTGGTTAGATAAAATTTAAAATGAGAATCCGTGAATTAATGTTTTTGTTTGGAGTATTATTTTTACTCATCAGTGGGATAGCACTGGTAAAAGAAGTTGGCAGGGTTAGAATTTTTGGCTTAGCTATTTCAGAAAAAGTTGCTTTTATGCCATCAAGCAGTTTATTTTATATAATTCTTATATTTATACTTTCAATAATTATGATTATTATAGCTCTAACTGAAAGAAAAATTATTTACTAGAATTAGAATGCTGGCATAAAAACATTCGTTTTTCATAAAAATACTTTTAGTTTGCTCGAGACCTGATTTTTGTCTTTTTATTCTCAATAGCATTTTGATAAAAGAAAATTAGAATTTTTTCAGTTTTGACTTTTCTCTTTTCTAGAAACTTTTATACATTTTTAGGTTTTTAAATAAACTCGCTAAGGCCTTTCTGCTTACTTTCCTCCCTGGCTTCTTCTAGTTTCTTTAGAGCATTATCTACACGTTCATCAGAAAAATCATGTTCCTTGCAAAGCAATCTTTTGATGTTATCTACTTTAATTTTGGAAAATTTTATCTTATATTCTTTAGTAACATTCGGTTTCTTGAATAATTCAAAAATTTCTTTCCAATCAAACGGCGTCTCTTGTTGCTCAAGCTGTTTTGCAACTGCTTGAAAAATTAAAACTGGTTGTTTGTATTTTTTTACAATCTCTAAAGCTTTCTTTGGTCCTATTCCACGAATTCCACCAGGATTAAAATCAGTACCACTAAGAATACCTAAACATATAAGTTGATCTAGATTGATTTGTAAAGAATTTAAAACATCTTCAAGCTCGATAATCTCTGGCTCTATAGGAATAAAAGCACCGGAAGCTAGTTTTCTTTTTCTTGCCAGAGTTAAATTTTGTATAAGTCTTGGAGCTCCAAAAAGCAAAGAATCGTAATCTTGTGAAGCAACTGCAAAAGCTTCTTTTCTAGCAATAAAAGCTGCTTGAGATTCTCCCTCGCTAGGTGCCTGAATCACCGGCAAACCTAAATCTTGTAAAAGTTTTTTACTTTCTTGGATCATTTCGTCATCAAGTTTTATTGTTTGTTTAGCATACTTAAACATTTCTTCTTTTACACCTTCTTCACGCGCTTTTTCGTATTTTTGATAAGCTTCTCGTTTTCTTTCTTCACGCTCCAATGCAGTTTCTTTTTTTAGTTCTGGCGGCTTTCCATCGAAAACATAAACAAGTTTTAAGCCAAGAGTCATCAAGTTGATTGTTCTATAGAATAATCCACTTAAATGTGAAGTTATTCTGCCTTTAGAATCCATCAAAGGAGTACCATCAGGTTGTCTTATGTTCGCAAGAAACTGATAAATAGTATTGAAAGCATCAACTGCAATAACCTTACCTTTTAGATTTTCAAGTTTTATGCTTTTCTTTGGCACTAATTCACCTATTTGCAAACCCATAAATTCTTAAAGAAATCAGAACTTAAATAATTTTAGTTCTTGATGTATTTTTTTATGTTTCCTGTATTCTTCGAGAGCTTTTCTAACTGCTGGAACTAACTTTTCTGAAATATCCTGTGACCCAGCAAGATCATCCTCCTTTAATTTTTTATACTGCTCGATAAGATCAAAAATTTCTCCAGATAACTTTTGTATTTTAGCTCCGTACCTTCTAATAATCCAATCTATTTCTTTTTGATATCCGATTCCTGGAGGAACTCCTGAAATAGTCAAATAAGTTGCTTCTGTTAAAAAATCTAAAGCTTTGCGAACAATTTCTGGAGCTTTTTTATTTATTTTTGGCAATTCGTCTTTACTAATTTTGCGTCCAATTTCCTCCCTCATTTTTTCTAAACTTATTTCGAGCATTTTAGTTTGGATTATAATTTATTTTAGTATTACAAAAAGGATTGAGAGAAAGGACCAGGCAAGGACCAGGACATATTTTAAGTATTTTATTATTGTATTCCCCAAAAACGTTCCATCCAACTGGTATAGCATATCTATTTTTTAAAATTTCGTCTCTTTTTTTTAAAATTTCATCTAACTTCCCACCATAATCTAGAATAGTTCTTTCATCTAAGCCACTAGTGATGGTTTTAACTTGATATGGTGCAGTTAGAGCAGTTTTTTTGAATTCTTCTCTTAACGGTGCAATAGCTTTATTCAATTTTATATTTGTATCTATACTTTTTACAAGAAGATAACTACCAGCGATTGCTCCAAGCACAAGGCTTACTAAATTCTTGGTTCTCATTTTTTCATTGTTACTATCACATAGTCAAGATTTTTAAATCTTTCTACTAATACTTCTATTAATTTATTGTGGGTTTGAATTGCCTGTCTGTTGTATTCCCCTTTTTCTTTGAAAAACAAAAATTAAGCCTTTTCCTAGTTTTATACATTTTCTTGAGCGTCTCTAAACCAACAAATTCTCCATGTTATTGTAAAAATAAGCATAGGATTCACGAATTATTGAATAGGTTATTAGCTGCAATCCTGTGTTGTTATCGTTAAAAGAGATTTATTTTTTACTTTTTAATAACTTCTTAATATTTTATAATTTTTTTTCAAGTTGTTTTGATGAGGTTACATATTGTTTTGCAACTTTTTCTAAAGAGTCTACAATTTGTTCTACAGAGTTTGCACGTTCTTTTACCACCTTGTCTACGCTTTTATAACATCCATTCCCTTGATTAATCAAGGGAAATCTATATCTACTATATATCCCCTTAGTTTCCACAATCAAATCAGATAGGCTGTCTCTATTTAAGTCTATAATATAAATTGAAACTGGTACGGAGGAATCCTCGCATCTCTTTACCATTCCACAGAGCATACCTAAAGTTAACCCGCTTAGCCCCATGAGTACCAGTCCGAGTCCTTTCCAAAACCATCCTCTAATTTCATCTGACATTTTATTTATCAAAAAATATGCATATTTAAATCTTTAGTTTTTTAACTACTAATTAATAATAAAAAATTTAATTATAAGAGACTTCTGTTTAAACTAAAATTTATAAGTTTTTAAATTCTTTTAATTTTATGGAACTCGAGTTTATTCCTATAGACTATGATTACTTTGATTGGCAAGGAAGAAATTATGTAAGAATCATTGGTAGAGACAACAAAGGCAAAAGAGTTTGTCTTGTTGATTCTTACGAACCTTATTTTTGGGCCATTCTTAAAAAAGATTTATCAGGAAAAAAGATCGAAGAAATAAAAACGAAAATTGAAGGTGTTAAGATAAATGAACCAAGAAAATGTAAAGTAGAAAGAGTTGAACTACATGAAAAAAACTTTCTCGGCAAAAAAGTTAAAGCTCTGAAAATTTTTATAACAAATTACAAAGATGCGCATCTAATAGCAGATCACCTTGACTTTGATGAAATAGAGGCATGTCGTGAGTATGATATAAACATAATAACTAAATACATTATAGAAAAAAAACTAGAGCCATTACAATGGTATAGAATTTCAGGCGAGGTTACTGATTTTGCTGGCCTCAACAATCTTGACATCGATCTTTGTTTGATGCTTGAAAAAGCAGAACTCTTAAAAGAAAAAAGGGAATTTAACCCAAAAATTCTTGCATTTGACATAGAAGCAGACGAATTTGATATAGGCAAGGGAGAAATTTTAATGATTTCTTTAGTTTCTGACAATTTTAAAAAAGTTTTGACATGGAAAAAAGCTCCTAAACAAGAATTTGTCGAATGCTTTAAAGATGAAGCTGAAATGATTGAATCTTTTGTAAATTACATAAAAAAAATTGCTCCTGACATACTTGTTGGTTATTTTTCAGATGGTTTTGACTTGCCTTACTTGCGTGCCAGGGCTGAAAAAAACAAAACAAAATTATCAGTGGGTCTCGATGACAGTCAGCCGGCCTTTACGCGGGGAAGAATATCTTCGGGGCAAATTTTTGGAATAGTTCATGTTGATCTTCTGAGATTTATCGAGACAGTTTATGCACAGTATCTCCAAAGTGAGACTTTGGGTTTAGATGAGGTTGCTTCTGAGTTGCTGGGTGAAGGCAAAAAAGAATTTAATCACAAGCATTCAAGTAAAATGAAAGATGAAGAGTGGCGTGATTATTTTGAATACAATCTTCAAGATTCTTTATTAACCTTTAAACTTACTGAAAAGCTTTGGCCAGATATGTTAGAATTTTGTAAAATAATAAAAGAACCTTTGTTTAAAATCACGAGAGATTCGATGTCTCAGTTGCTTGAGGACTATATCCTGCATCATTTAGAACATTACAATGAAATTGCTGAAAAACGTCCTTTACATGATGAGATATCAGAAAGAAGACAAAGAGAACGCGTTGAAGGTGCTTTTGTTTTACAACCTAAAGCAGGGTTGTATGAAAATATATGTATTTTTGATTTTACTAGCATGCATACAAGCATAATTGTTTCATTTAATATTTCAAAGGCCTCACTCTTAGAAAAACCGCAAAAACAAGATTTTTATGAAAGTCCTGAAGTTGACTGGCAGGGAAGCAAAAAAAAATTCTATTTTTCGAAACAACCAAGTTTTTTGCCACTAATGTTCAAAGAACTAATTAAAAAGAGGAAAGAATGCAAGCAAGAATATAAAGCAAATCCATCACCAATAACAAAAGCAAGGAGCAATGCTTTTAAATTACTTACAGCTGCTGTTCATGGCTATATAGGGTTCTTTGGTGCAAGATACTACTCTCTTGAAAGTTCAGCTTCAATTCTAGCGTTTGTAAGAAAATTTAATAAAGAAACTATTGACAAGGTTGAAAAAGCAGGCTATCAAGTAATTTATGGAGACACAGACAGTATTGCTTTTTGTTTGGGAAAAAAAACTAAAAAAGATGTTCTAGAACTTTTAAAAAAACTAAATTCTGAACTACCTGGAATAATGGAGTTAGAGCTTGAAGATTTTTATAAAAGAGGTTTATGGGTTACAAAAAGAACGGGCGAGTTCGGAGCAAAAAAGAAGTATGCTTTAATAACTGAAGATGGAAAACTCAAGATAAGAGGTTTTGAGACAGTAAGAAGGGAGTGGTGTAATTTAGCCCGTAATCTACAAAATCAAATTCTTAGAAAAATACTTGAAGATGGTAATGAGCATACTGCTATAAAAATTTTTAGAGAAACAGTAGAGAAATTAAAAAGGAGAGATGTTTCAAAAGAGGAAATAATTATAAGAATACAGCTTAAAAAACCTTTGGCAGAATATAAAGCAATAACACCACATGTCATTGCTGCTAAAAAAATGCAAGAACAGGGAATGCCTTTAAGTGCTGGTATGCTGATAAGTTATTTTATCGCAGAAACACGAGACAAAAAAGCTCTTGTAAGAGAAAAAGTTAAGTTGCCTGATGAAAAAGGTGAATATAACATTTCATACTATTTAGAACATCAATTAATTCCAGCTGTTGAGAACATCTTTGAAGTTTTTGGCATAACAAGAGATGAGCTACTTGGCAAGAAACAAAAACGCTTAATGGAATTCTGAATTTGTTATTACTTTTATATAGTAAAAACCGAAAGATTTATAAAGCCTAAAAACTTAGAGGATGGAGGTAAAAATGAGTTTATTTTATTCACCACAGAAAGATTTAAAGAAAATAATGCCATTACTTGAGCCATTCGAACAACTTGCGGATATAAAAGAAAACCTTAATAGTTACCAATTCACTGCAGAAAAAGCATTAGATTGTCTCGTAAAATTTTTTCAGGCGACATCTCCAGTATACGACAATATTCGAAAAATACGAGACGCAAAAGAAAAAATAGAAAAAAAGAAAGGGGAAAAAGATTTAGCAGAATCAATTAAGATATTATATGCTCATTTGGAAAATTCTGGGAGAAACCGTTATGGAATGAATAGAACAAATCCAGGACAACCTGTAACATATGATAACGTGTATTTCGGAGGACGTGATGGTCTTAATATACACCCTGTAAGAAAATGGATAGAGATATTACAAAAAAAAGAAGACAATGAATTAAATAAAGGTATTTACAGAGGGGTCAGTGCTTATTTAAACTCGCACCTTGGACCATTAATTGAAGTGACAGAAAAACTGAAGAGCTATTCAAAATAGTTTTTATTTTTTAAATTTTTTAAACAATAATTTCTTTAATGATTTTGATTGTGTTCAAACTTTTTTATCCAACATTTTTAAAAAAAATTTAAATAAATAGACTTCTTATCTAGTATATGAGATTTTTTAATTTCAAAAAGAGTACAATTATAATTTTAATAATCCTCGCTATTTTATCTACTCTTTATTTTTTCATGCCCCATGTTACGTGTGTTACCGAGGCTGGAGGAACTTGCAAACAACCATTAATAACAAGAATTTTTTTAGTCATATCATATATCGCTTTATTACCAATTTTTATAATAAATTTTCCCTCTTTTATTCAGTATCCTTGGTATATTCCCTTAGTCATAATTATAACAGTAATTTACTTTTATGTGTTTGCTTGTTTTATAAATTGGATAATTGTTTTACTTAGAGAAGAAAATTAAACTCACCTAACTTTTTCTGTTCTTTTTTCTTCTCATGTTCTTGCCAAGTGCTCCATGTTTTTCTGAAAATTCCATCATGTTTAAACTTACTAGAATGTTTTTCAAGAAAATCCATCGTTACAGGATCACTTGGGTAGCCAGAACCAAAATCAAAGCCAATTTGCCTTTTAATTTTTTCAATTTCAGAATCTCTTGTAACTTTAGCAAGAATACTTGCTGCAGAACACTCAACATGATTGACATCAGCTTTATGCTCACATTTCAGCATGAGATTTATATTCTCAAATTTTTTTATGTGTTTGTTTAAATAGTTTTGCCATGCAACTATGTTTGACGATGGACAATCAACGTAACATTCAATTTCTATACTCGAGCCGTCTTTCAGCATTTTTTGAACATCAATAAATTCTTCGCGTTCAGAAAGTCTTTTTAGATTTAAGATTCCATTAACTAAAGTATTTATTATTTCAGCTGTCTTGATGGCCTCAATCTTATTCAAGTTTAGGCCAACACTCGCACGGCCATCAATTTCTGTAGGTGAGATGGCCAAAATCTCATAGCTAAGACAGATATTTTTTATTTTTTCATAAAGTACTTGTCTTTTTTCAGGTAAAAGTTGCTTTGAATCTTTTGCACCAGCTTTCTTAAGTTCTTGTTTTTGTTTTTCATTAACAAGAATGCCGGCCATTATCATTGGCCCTATAATAGGACCTCGGCCAGAATCATCAATACCTATACAGAGCTTCATAAATTTATTTATTTGTCGAAGTTTAAAAACTTGTCTTTAAACCTTTTAGTTTGACTGAAACAAATCTAGAAAAAATACATTATTGAATCTTTAATTTTTTTTAAATTATTTGTAATTCTTTTAGAACTAGAATAATTGTTAATAAACTCTTGTAGTTCGTCAACTAACTCACACATTTTAGAAGAAGGATTATTTCCATCTTTAAGCGCATCATTTATTCCTCTTATTTTTTCAGATAGGACCGCACTGTGATTAGGCTCCATACCATTGATCCTAGCTTTATTTAAATTATAAATATAGCCACTAATAAGTAAAGGGTATTCTTCTTTCAATTTTTCAATATTAGCTATAAGGTTTTTCATTTATTGGAAATAAAAAGAATATTTAAAAACTTATCTGCTATTTTTATTTTATGAGAATTGTAATTTCAGGACCACCTGGTGTAGGAAAAGGCACTAGAGCTGCTATAATTTCCAAAGAATTAGGAATCCCACATATTTCAACAGGCGATCTCTTTAGAAAAGAAATTCAAGAAGGGACAGAAATTGGCAAGCAAATTGAAGACTTTGTTAAAAAAGGACAACTTGTTCCAGACGAAATTACATTAAACTTATTAAAAAAAAGACTACAACAAGATGATTGTAAAAAAGGGTTTATTCTTGATGGTTTTCCTAGGACTTTAAAACAAGCTGAAATGTTAAAAGAAATTACAAACATAGATGTTTTTCTTAATCTTATAGCAGAAAATCACGTCCTAGTTGAAAGAATTTCTTCTAGAAGAACTTGCAATAAATGTAATGCTATTTTTAATATAAAAACTCTTGCTCCACAAAGAGAAGGTATTTGTGATTTTTGTTCCGGATCTTTGTACCAGAGAGAGGACGAAAAACCAGAGGTTGTAAAAGAAAGGTTAAAGATTTATGAAGAAAAAACTAAATCAGTGTTAGCTTTTTATAAAGCACTTAACTTACTTGAAGAACTTGACGGAACTCTTGATATAAACGACCCTAATTTTAGGGAACAATTATTTAAAAGATTGAGAATTAATTTTTGACATTATCGTCGGCCCTTTTTCATATATTTCAAAACCCCCCTTCTTGCTTAGAAAATATCCTAAATTAGTTAGTGGCTCTGACCTCAATCGAGAACCATCATAAAAAAGAACATTTCCAGCAAGAGTAATGCCTTCTATTGAAATTATTTCTCCCGCAAATAAATATTCTAATTGCTTTTTAATTCTTTCTCCGCTAATTTGTTCAAACTTTTTTCTATCAGAAACTGTTAATTCTCCCTCTAATCCACATCTCCTTTTTTGTTTTGATATTAAGTATTCAATGTAAGCTTCCATAATAATTCAAGGAAACTTGCTTATTTAAATTTTTCTATTTTGTCACCACTTTAAAGAAACATAAAGTAGCGGGGGCGGGATTTGAACCACGCGACCTCGAGGTTATGGGCCTCGCGAGCACTCCAGGCTGCTCCACCCCGCTATAAGAGAATCAACTGTTTGAGACTTTTAAATTTAACTAAGAAATAAACTTTAACTTATTTCTTTCCAAATAACTTAGAAAAAAAACCTTTCTTTTTTTCTTCTATAATCTCTATCTTAGGCTGTTCAATTTTTTGCTGTGGCGTTACTTCGGGTTCTTTTTTTACTGCAAATTTAGGGAATTCCTTCTCAACAATCTCAATAGCTTTTTCAACAAGGACTCTGGAATTCCCTTGATTTATTAGGACCCATTTCAATTGGTCAATTTTATAACCTTTTTTTATATTCTTTCTTAAATACTCAATAAGCTGCGGCAGATAATCCTCTTTTCGCATCATTTAATTTTGTGGTTTATTGCATTTAAAAATATTTCTGAACTAAAAGTAAAAAATGGGGCTGGCCGGATTTTCAGTTCTTTTCCGGATTTTGGGAAGTATCGGAGAACGTAGGTTTCTGATCTTTTGAACCGGCGTCGCAAGCGCCCGAGGCTTGAATCCTACCAAGCTAGACTACAGCCCCATAAAAGCAATTATATTTTTATTTAAAAAGATTATTAAATTTAGAAGTTAGTTTTAAACCACCCACACATTTTAGGAGGTACTCTTAATACTTTTGCAATTGCCAAAGCATCAAGCAAACCCCAGCAATAATTAAGCAATTCAAATGTTTTAACATATTCTTGCTTTTGATAAAAATATAAAGCATCTTTAAAATAACTATATGCAAGTTCAAAAATTTCCTTACTTGCTTTTTTTGTTACCTTTTTCTTTAAGTTTACTTCAGAAAAAACTTGTTTCAATCTTTTTAGCTCTCGATTCATATAAAAGAAAAGCTCTTTTTCTTGTTTTTTTTTCAATTTCATTTTCAGTGGGCCTAGCAGGACTCGAACCTGCAACTTTCGGTTTCATCGATTTTCTTCCCGAGGCTTCTTTTATAAAGAGGGCTCTCCGAAGCCGAATGTTTTATCCATTGAACTATAGGCCCATAAAATGAAAGAAGTGGTAATTTATAAGGTTTTAGAATAAAAAAGTTTGTCTAATACTTTTTCATCTAAGGAATTTTTTTCTTCTTTAGAAAGTTCACTTTTTACTAGGACACTAATTGGAACTTCCCACCACCCATTTTTTGTTGTAAAAACTTCAACTAATTCATGTGGCGGGTTTGAACTTTTATAAGGAAACTGAATTCTTAGAGAAGCATCTTTACCTACATCTCTTATAATCCCTACTTTTCCTTTTCTAATGTAAATTATCTTTCCATCTTTACCTTGAAAGAAACCTTTATCATCACTTTCGCTTCTGGCATAGAGATACTCTTTCTTTTTTACAGTTTTCATAAATTCTTTTACAACTTCTTTACATGGTCGACTGTACATTTTTTAAATTTTCTTCTATTGCGACTCGAGCAGCATATATGGTTGCAGCTGGTATTCTGAAAGGACTGCATGAAGTACTTGATAGACCAATTTTATGACAAAATTTTATACTTTCTGGGTCCCCACCATGCTCGCCGCAGATACCTATTTCAATCTCTGGTTTAGTGCTTCGCGCTTTCTCAACCGCAATTTTCATTATTTTACCAACACCATCTTGATCAATAGTTTGGAAAGGATCTTTTTCAAAAATTTCTCTGGCTATGTAGTGAGAAATAAACCTTCCAGAGTCATCTCTTGAAAATCCTAAGATTGTCTGTGTCAAATCATTAGTGCCAAAACTCATGAAATCCGCTTCTTTTGCAAGCTCGTCTGCAATTAAAGCAGCTCTTGGAAACTCAATCATTGTTCCTATTCTATACTTAATCGATTGCTCTGCACCGGTTTCTTTTGCAACTTTCTTAATTATTTCTTTAATTAAACTAAATTCTTTTAGATGGATAACATTGGGAAGTTCGATTTCTAGTAGAGGATTCTTACCTTCTTCTTTAACCTTTAGAGCAGCTTCAAAAATCGCACGAGCTTGCATCTCACTTATTTCAGGGTAAACAATTCCCAATCTGCAGCCTCTAAAACCAAGCATCGGATTAAACTCTTGTAGTTCAGAAATTTTGGCTTTTATTTTCTTGACATCAATTCTTGTTACTCTTGAAAATTCTTTTATTTCAGAATCCGATTTTGGTAAAAATTCATGTAAGGGGGGATCGAGCAGTCTTATAGTCACTGGCAAGCCGTCCATGATCTTTAATATTTCAATGAAATCTTTAATTTGGTAAGGTAACAATTTGTTCAATGCTTCTCTTCTTTCTTCTTCTGTTTCTGCGAGAATCATCTCGCGCATGATATTTATTCTTTCACCATCAAAAAACATGTGTTCGGTTCTACAAAGCCCAATACCTTCTGCTCCAAATTTTTTAGCCATTTCGGCGTCTTTTGCTGTGTCTGCATTTGTTCTTATATTAAGTTTTTTAAATTCTTGAGCCCATTTTAATATTTCAGAAAAGTCTTCTGTAAGTTGCGGATCTACCAAAGATAATTTCTCGTTGTAGATTTCACCTGTTGATCCGTCAAGAGTTAAAAAATCGCCTTCATTAAATTCGAAATTATTAATTTTAATTTTTTTCTTTTCCTCTTCAATAAATAACTCGTTACAACCAACAATACAGCACTTACCCATTCCTCGAGCAACAACGGCTGCGTGCGAAGTCATACCACCTCTTGTTGTCAAGACACCTTCTGAAACATGCATTCCTTCAATATCTTCGGCGCTGGTCTCTTTTCTGACAAGGATAATTTTTTCATTTTTCTCGGACATTAAGATAGCCGTATCGGTATCGAGTGCTATTCTACCAACTGCAGCTCCGGGGCTTGCAGGAAGTCCCTTGCCAATTGGTTTTTTTCCTGTTTTTTCAATTGGGTTAATACTTTTATGAAACAAATGACTTAGCTGTGAAATATCTATTCTCATTATTGCTTCCTTTTTTGAGATTAACTTTTCTTTTACCATATCAACTGCAATTTTTATTGCAGCCTGGATAGTTCTCTTACCAGTCCTAGTTTGTAAAATATAGAGTCTGCCTTGTTGAATTGTAAATTCAATGTCTTGCATATCTCTATAATGTTTTTCAAGAGTTTCGCAAGTTTTTATTAGTTCTTGATAAATTTCTGGAAGTTCTCTTTTAAGTTTAGAAACTTGTTCCGGGGTTCTTATTCCTGCAACCACATCCTCGCCCTGGGCATTTATCAAATACTCGCCATATATCTCTTTATCCCCTGTGACAGGATTTCTTGTGAAAACAACACCTGTACCAGAATTTTTATCTTTATTACCAAATACCATTATTTGAACGTTAACTGCAGTTCCGAGCAATCCTTTAATCTTATGTATTTCTCTATATTTTACTGCTCTCTTGCTGTTCCATGACTTGAAGACAGCATCGATAGCCATACTTAATTGTTCTTTTGAAGTATCAGGAAAATATTTACCATACTTTTTAATTACATCTTTAAACTCGAGAACGATTTCTTTTAAATCAGAAGGAGTAAATTCTATGTCATATTTAATCCCTTTTATTTCCTTCTTTTTGCAAATTATATTCTCAAATTCTTCATTAGGAATATTGAGTACAACATTTCCAAACATTTGTAAAAGCCTTCTGTAACAATCAAAAGCAAATTTTTCGTTATCTTTAGCAAGATTATTTACAATTTCGTCATTAAGACCTATATTCAGTACAGTGTCCATCATTCCAGGCATGCTAATAGCGGCCCCTGAACGAACAGACAAAAGTAAAGGTTTCTCTTTATCTCCTAGTTTTGTCCCTGTTTTTTCTTCTAGTTTTTGGATAGCTTTTTCAATTTCTTCTTGTAATTCCGAAGGATATTTTTTGTATTTATGTAAGTAATCACAAACTTCAGTAGTTATAGTAAACCCAAAAGGTACGTTCAAGCCAAGTCTTGTCATTTCATTCAAGTCAGCTCCTTTCCCTCCGAGAATTTCTTTAGGATTTCTGCTTTCTACAACCTCGTCAAAAAAATAAACATATTTTTTCATTTTTACTTCTTGCCCTAACCTTTATCTTTAATAAAGTTTTGTAATTTTAGTTTATTCAGAAATCATGCTGGGCATAGCTTATCAGATCATATCCTAGCTTTTTAATTTTTTTTCTTGCACCAAATTTTGTTGATTCCACCGGTACTATTACATCCATCACTTGACTTCCACATTGTTTAATTGCTTTAATGCAATTACACATTGTCCGCCCACTTCTGATTTCATCATCAACTATGATTACTTTTGTTCCTTTTGGCAGATTGTAAATATAAACATCCGGATGTGGTGTTCCCGGTTCTTTGAAAATAATCTTATTTTTTATATCCAAATTCGCTTTGTATGCCACACGCAACGGCAATCCCGTAAGCAAAGATGCTGCAGTTGCCGGAATAATACCCGTTGCATCTAAGCCTATGATACAATCTGCTTTTTTGTATTCAACTCTGCCAATCAATTCCACCATCATTGCTGTCAATTTTTCAGGATAGAGGGGCTCGTCCAATCCATCGAATGGGTGGGCTATCATAAACTGACGTTCACCAGCGTAACCAAATCTTTTAATTCTCTTGATTTTGATATTATCTAGCCAATTTGTTCCAATATAACCATTACTTGCAATACAGTTTGAAATAAATTTGCTTACTACCAAATTACTTTTTCCATAATTATATTCTACTCTTTTCATTTGATCAAACTTGCACAAAAAAATTTCTAGAAATATATATTGTTTTCCAATATTAAATATATATGAATATATTTTAAATATTAGAAATATTTATAAATCTGGAGTGTTTTTTTTCAATCAAGAGAAAATGCGAAGAAGATTAATAAAGCAAGGCCATGATACTTTAACAATCACGTTACCAAAAAGTTGGATTACAAGACAAAAACTAAATAAAGGCGATGAAATAATAATAACAGAAAGTGGAGGAAATCTTATTTTGACTTCTGATAATAAGACAGATGGTGTCAAAAGAATAGTTATAGATGTTACTAATTTAACAAATCCTTTGATATGGAAATATTTTATGGCGGTTTATAGGGCAGGTTATGATGAAATCAAATTTGTATTTCCACATTCAAAAAAACTTTATGAAGTTACCCTTTCTAGCACGAGAATACTTGAAAAAAAGACAAATCAAATAGGGTCCCCAATTAAACTTAGCATAATAGAAATTTTACAAGACATGGCTCACAGGTTTATTGGGATGGAAATAATAGAACAAAAAGAAACGTATTGTGTAGTAAGAGATGTTAGTGAGCCGAGTGAAAAAGAGTTTGAAAACAGCATAAGAAGAATATTCACTTTACTTTTAGGGATGGCCGAGGATAATATAGAATTGCTCAAAAAAAGAGATGATAAAATGAGATCCAACATCGATGTTAGTGATATAAACATAGACAGATTTACTGACTATTGTTTAAGGATTTTAAACAAAAATTATTACAAAAAAGCAGGTAGCGACACAACTAGTTTCTATTCAATAATCCTCCTTTTAGAATTTATAGGGGATGAGTACAGAAAAATAGCTTTTCATGGGTCCTCGCTTAAAAAAACAAATAAACTGCTTATCGAACTTAGTAAAAAAACTCTTGAGTTACTTGAACTATTTTATGATTTTTTTTATAAGTTTGATGATAAAAAAGCCATACAGATTCATCAAAAAGAAAGAAAACTTCATGATGAACTTTCAAGAGCAGATTTAAAATTAACAAAAGAAGAACAAGAGGTCAATTTTCATCTTAAAAAAATAAAAAGGTTTATTATAGACTTAATTTTGCTCAGAATTGAACAAGAGGTTTCTAAGCCACCCCATGTGTCACTTTAATTTTTATCATTACATTTATAAAATTTAGTTTTTTAATTTTATAATGAAAAGAGGTTTGTTATTTGGAGCAATAGCCACATTGACCGGTACAATTGTTGGTGCCGGTATTTTTGGATTGCCTTATGTTGTAGCCCAATCTGGTTTTGTTGTGGGTTTATTGAATATCATTATTCTTGGTGTTATCATGCTCTTCATTAACTTGTATCTTGGAGAAATTTCTCTAAGAACTAAGGGATTTCATCAAATTACTGGCTATGCTTCTAAATATCTTGGAAAGCCAGGGAAAATTTTAATGCTTTTTTCGATGATCTTCGGTATTTATACAGCTTTAGTAGCTTATATGCTTGGTGAGGGCGAAGTTCTTAGTTTTATTTTTTTTGGCAGCCAATCTTATACTTTATGGTTTAGTCTTGCTTTTTTCTCAGTGATGTTTTTTTTGGTAAGCAAGAGCCTAAAGGCGTTAGAGGAAGGCGAGTCTTTTGGTTTGATAGCCGTTTTTACTCTAATAATCATAATTACTTTATTTTTCTTCCCTAAACTAAATACCTCTAATTTGGCTTACATATCTAAACCATCAATGTGGTTTCTTCCTTATGGCGTTACTTTCTTTGCTTTTCTGGCATTTTCAGCTTTGCCTGAAATTAAACAAGAACTTAAAAACAATGAAAAATTAATGAAAAAGGCAATTTTGATTGGAAGTTTAATTCCAATACTACTCTATATTATATTCGTAACAACCGTTGTTGGCTTTTCTGGCAAAGCAACCCCAGAAATAGCAACAATGGTCTTTGGCAAATTACCTTGCTTGCTTGCTGTTTTCACAATGTTTACCGCTTTTTTCACTCTTGCTTCAGCAATCCGCGATATGTATAGATTTGATTTTAATTTTAAAAAAACAAAAGCCTGGCTTCTAGCTTGTTTGGTTCCTCTTGCAGTTTTTATTGTTATAAGTTTATTCAAAGCAGCAACTTTTATCCAAATCCTTAGCTTAAGTGGCTCCATATCAGGAGGTCTAGCTGGCATTCTTATAGTCTTGATGATAAAAAAAGCAAAGAAACTTGGTAACAGAAAACCAGAGTATAGCATTCCAATTAGTTGGCCAATAATCACCATTTTAATAGCACTTTTTATTTTCGGAATGATTTATCAGTTTTTATTCTAAGAAAACTTTAAAACTTCAATTTTCGTAATAAAATAATAAAAGAGGTTTAGAGAGATGGCAATTCAGATCATACTCTTATTTTTAGCAGGAATTGCTTTACTTCTTTACAGTATTTTTTCTCTTTCAAGGATAATGCAGCAACTAGCTTCTGGAAAAATAAAAAGTTATCTAACTAAAATAACTTCAAAGCCAATTTATGGTTTTGGTATAGGTATTCTACTTACAGCAATCTTTCAGAGCTCTTCATCAACCACCGTACTTACTGTAAGTTTTGTCTCAGCAGGATTACTTTCTTTTTTTAGTTCGTTGGGTGTTATTTTTGGTTCAAACATAGGCACTACTGTTACAGCACAATTACTTGCATTTAACATAACTACCATAGCTCCAATAATAATGGTTTTAGGCATAGCATTTTCTCTTTTAGGAAGAGACAAGTTAAAGATAATAGGTAAAGGGATTTTTTATTTTGGTGCTTTATTTTTTGGCCTTGAACTTATGAGGCAAGCAGTAATTCCTCTGCAATCCAATCCCGCTTTTCTAAATTTGCTAACCAAATTTGAAAATCCTGTTCTAGCAATTGTAGTTTCACTTGGTATAACTGCTCTTTTTCAAGTTTCAGCTTTAGTTACTGGAATGGCTGTCTTGCTCGGGATGAGTAATGCAATAACGCTTAAAGTAGCAATCCTTTTTATTTTTGGTTCAAACATAGGAACGACGGTTACAGCATTATTGGCAAGTGCTGGCGGCAGTATTTCTGCAAAAAGAACAGCAATGGCACACCTTTTTTTTAATGTTATTGGAGTTCTAATATTTTTACCGTTACTTAATCCTTTCACATCCTTGGTTCAGTTAACTTCGCACAACCTTGCAAATCAGATCGCAAATTCACACCTTCTTTTTAATGCTATAATGGCAGCAATATTCCTTGTGGCCATTGTTCCATTTTCAAAATTAATTGAAAGAATAGTACCAGGCAAAGAAGAAGTAATCTCTCTTTGGCCAAAATACATAGACGACCGTTATCTTGTAAAACCGCAAGAAGCCCTTCAAGCAGTTAAAAAAGAAAATTCAAGGACGCTGGTTATAAACTATAAAATGTTCAGCAAAGCTTCTGAACTTATCTTTAAGTTTAAAAGAAGAAAATTCACAGAAGTAAATTATTACGAACAAGTCATGGATGCTTTAAATCTTGAACTACACAAGTATCTTGAAAAACTTTCAGTAATAATCAAAAAAACAAATTTAGCTCCGTATCTTGATCTAACCAACGACCTTGAGAGAATAGCTGACAGATCTTTGAATATCGCGGAAATTGCAATGTTAAGAAAAAACAAAAAAGTCTTATTTTCTAGAGAAACAGAAAATTCTTTAAGACATGTAACAACCTTGATCAGGGCCCAGTTAAGAATGATAGGAGCATTAAGTTTAAATTACAATAATAATTTATATGAACGTATCAAAAATTCAAATGAAATTGTTCTTGAACATTTAAAGAAAATACAAAGAGTGGAAGAGGGGGGGTATGCATCTTTGCTTTATTCAGAAATTTTAGAGAACCTCTTACATATAAACGAGCACTGCGCAAGTGCACTAGAAAATACTAAAACCATTAAATAATTTAACTTGCTTTCACAATTTTTATACACTTTACAGGACAGACATCAGCAGCTTGCTTGTTACATGCAAGTTCCTTTTCATCTATTTTTGTTTTTTTTGGTTTAGCTTTGTTACCTTTAATAACCCAATTTTCTGGACAAACTGCCTGGCATGCTCCGCAGCCAATACATTTCTCGTGTTCTTGTACGATTTTGTATTTCATGATTCTTTTAAGGAATAGGTATTTAAAAATCTTAAGTTATACCTCATTAGATTTTCTTACAACAACAACATCACTGACATTATCATCTTGTTTAATTTTAATTATTTTGACACCTTGGGTTGCACGAGCCATGACACGAATATCTTTACAAGGAACTCTAATGATCATTCCTTTTAATGTTGTAACAATTATGCTGTCTTTGTCATCAACAATCTGTATTCCGCTAACAAATCCGTTTCTTTCAGAGCACTTGATGTTTATTACACCTTTAGCCCCTCGTGCTGTTTTTCTATAATCAGAAACAAGAGTTCTTTTACCGAAACCTTTTTCAGTTACTGTTAAAATGCTCAATTCTTTTTCTTTTTCAGGTAAACAAGTCTCAACGCCAATAACCTCATCCTTTTCGAGTTTAATAGCTCTAACACCATAAGCAGCTTTTCCCATTTCCCTAATTTCAGATGCTTTGAACCTGGCTGCCATGCCTTTTCTTGTTGCTATTATGACCTCATCATTCTCTTGAACCAATTTTGCTTCTGCAATTGCATCATCAGTTGGCAGCTTAGTGACCATTGTTCCACTTGTTTTTATCTTTTTAAAAACATCAAGATTTATCCTTTTGCCTATACCTTTTTTAGTTACGATTAGCATGGACCCTTTTTTAGATGCAATTGGGATCGTTGCTTTAATCTTGTCTTGAATTTGCAACAAATTTATGATTGCTTTCCCTTTGCTGTA
Organism: Candidatus Pacearchaeota archaeon; assembly: GCA_038894195.1. Lineage (GTDB taxonomy): Archaea > Nanobdellota > Nanobdellia > Pacearchaeales > UBA284 > JAWAPZ01. The sequence goes on along the minus strand of JAWAPZ010000001.1, from coordinate 47,598 downwards.
TCTTGTTGCTTCAGGAATCTGATAAGCTTTTAGTAAAAATAGCCTTCCTCGTTCAGTCAAAAACAAAACAAGATCATGTGTAGAGCATGTGAAGACTTGCTGTACAAAATCCTCACTTGTTAGTTCAGTTGCCGTCACCCCTTTACCTCCACGGTGTTGTTCGTGATAAAGTTTCAACGGCATTCTTTTTATATAGCCACGTGCTGTGACCATTATAGCAATATCTTCCTTTCTAACAAGATCAAGCTCAGATACTTCTTCAATACGCTTTAGTATTTTTGTTCTTCTTTCATCCCCATATTTTCTTTTTAATTCTTGCAATTCTTGCCTTACTATATCAAGAATTTTTTTTTCAGACGCAAGAATATCCTGAAATTCAGAAATCTTTTTTTTAGTTTCATCGTACTCTTCTTTTATTTTCTCTTGTTCAAGTTGCGTAATTCTTGACAGTTTCATATCAAGAATTGCTTGGCTTTGTTTTTGGCTGAGTTTAAATTTATTTATAAGACCTTGTAATGCTTCTGTTGTATTCTTACTTTTTCTTATGAAACCGACTATCTCATCAAGATTCTTCAGCGCAAGAAGTAAACCTTCTAAAATATGTGCTGTTTCTTTGGCAACTTCAAGGTCAAACTGGGTTCTTTTTCTTATAATTTTTTGTCTATGCTTTACAAAATTTTCAATTAAATTTTTTAATGTAAGAATTTTTGGTTGGCCTGCAACTAATGCAAGCATTATAACATTGAACTTTGTTTGTAAGTTAGTTAGCTTATATATTTTATTTAAAATCAATTTAGAATTTGCACCTCTTCGCATTGTTATAACTATCCTTATTTTATCTTTTGCTGACTCGTCCCTTATGTCACTTACATCCTCAAGTTTCTTTGTTTGAACAAGGTTAGCAATGCTAGATATTAACTCTGCTTTATTTATTTGATAAGGTAGTTCGGTTATCACAACTCTTTCCCTATTTTTTCCTTGCTCAATACTTGCTCTTCCTCTTAAGGTTATTGCACCTTTTCCAGTTTTGTATATTTCTTCTATATCCTCACTGTAAAGAATTCCAGCTGTTGGAAAATCCGGCCCAGGAATGTATTTCATTAAGTCTTCTGTCTCTAAGTTTGGATTTTTTATATAAGCAATAATAGCATCGCAAACTTCAGTTAGATTATGTGGCGGAATGCTTGTCATCATCCCTACTGCAATCCCACTTGCTCCATTAACAAGTAGATTAGGAACTTTTGCCGGCAAAATTTCTGGCTCTTCAAGTGAGTTATCAAAATTTGGTATCATTTTTACTGTCTTTTTCTCAAGATCTTGTAAAATTTCTTCTGCCAATGCATTTAATCGTGCTTCTGTATAACGTTGTGCAGCGGGGGGGTCTCCATCTATAGACCCAAAATTACCCTGGCCCTGAATTAAAGGATAACGTAAGCTGAAGTTCTGAGCCATTCTTACAAGGGCGTCATAAACAGCTAGGTCACCATGGGGGTGAAACTTTCCTAGAACTTCTCCAACGATTCTTGCAGTTTTTTTAGTTGGTTTGTTGTGTTGAAGACCAAGTTGATACATTGCATAAAGAATTCTCCTTTGAACTGGCTTGAGACCATCCTCAACACTAGGGATTGCTCTAGCAACTATAACACTCATGGCATAATCAATGTAAGCTTTTTTCATTTCATCTTCGACACTTGCTTCCTCAATTTTTTCATTACCTGGAATTTCAAACATCTTTAATTGATGGTTTTCTTGCTCCTTTTTACTTTCTTGTGTGTTTTTTTCTTCTCTCATTTTTAGCATGTCAAATGAAACAAGCCAGCTTTTTCTTCTTTACATTTATTGTATGATTTTATTGCCTCTCCTGTAGGTTGCACAATAATCCTAACTCCCTGTTCTTTTATTTTATTCATTGCTCCAGTTTCTAGTTCAGCACAACCGACTTCACCTGTTCCTATAATAATAACTCGCGGCTTTTCTTTTAAAATCTCTGAGAATTCTGAAAAGCATATGACATGAGTGCCTTTTGGCATCGGCCGCTGAAGTATTTTACCTGAAGGCAAAATCAAAACATCTTTTTCATAGAGCTTTTTATCTATAACCATTCTCCCGAAACTGTATGAATTTATGCGTGGCATTTTATTTTAAATATCCAGATTAGCCTTTTTAGCATGTTCTATAATAAAGGCTTTTCTTGGCTCAACCGCTTTGCCCATCAATGTACTGAAAAGTTGATCAGCTTCAATAGCATCCTCAATAGTTACTAGTTTTAAGATTCTCGTTTTTGGGTCCATGCAAGTTTCCCATAATTGTTCCGGATTCATCTCACCAAGCCCCTTAAATCTTTGAACACTTCCACCAGTTTTTTTTATTTGTTTCTCAAGTTCTTCATCACTGTAAAGATAATAACTTTGAGAACCTTTTCTTAATCTATAAAGTGGTGGAACAGCAATAAAAATTCTTTTACTTTCGATGAGTGTTGGCATGAATCTATAAAAAAATGTCAGAAGCAAAGTTTTTATATGCTGTCCATCCACATCAGCATCGCACATTATTATAATGCGACCGTATCTTAACTTTCTAATATCAAAATTTTCCCCTACATTAGTTCCTATTGCAGTAGCCAAGGTTGTTATTTCTTCGTTCTCGAAAATTTTATGTGGGTTAGCTTTTTCAACATTTAGGATTTTACCTTTCAATGGCAAGATTGCCTGAAATTCCTTATTCCTTGCTTGTTTACTTGAACCAGCTGCACTTTCACCCTCAACAACAAAGAGTTCTGTCTTTTCCAGATTGCTTGAACTGCAGTCCGCTAATTTTCCTGGCAAAGTCCCTGAAAAAAAAGCCCCTTTGCGCCTCACCAATTCTTTTGCTTTCTTTGCAGCTAGTCTAGCTTTTAGAGCTTCTGTTGCTTTGTTGACTATTATTTTTGCAATACTTGGGTTTTCTTCAAAAAATTGTGAGAGTTGTTCTGTTACAATGCTATCAACTATACCTTTCACATCACTGTTTCCAAGTTTTGTTTTAGTCTGACCCTCAAACTGAGGATCTTGCAAATGTAAACTTATTACACAAGTAAGTCCTTCTCTTGTGTCGTCCCCTTCAAGTTTTTCGTTTTCTTTCAATATTTTGTTTTTTGTAGCATAATCATTAATGACTCTTGTCAGGGCTGTTTTAAAGCCAGCAACGTGAGTACCGCCTTCAATTGTATTGATTGTGTTAACAAAACTAAAGATATTCTCTTGATAACTATCATTATATTGGATTGCAACTTCAACTATTGTGCTATTTACTTGTTTTTTAAAATAAATTGGCTTATGTATAGCATTTCTTGTTTTGTTTAACCACTTCACGAATTCTTGTAATCCACCATCGTACTTAAAAGATTCTTTTTTCTTATCTTGTTCAGACTCAACTATTATTATCAAGCCAGGATTCAAAAAGGCAAGTTCTCGTGCTTTATTTACGAGTAGCTCAAAATCAAATTTTAATGTCGAAAAAATTTCTTTATCTGGCTTGAAAGTTACAGCAGTACCTGTATCGCTTTCCTTACACTCACCTCTAATTTTTAAAGCACTTACTGGTTTTCCTTTTTCATAACTTTGCTCATAAATTTTACCACCCCTCTTGACTTGAACTGTGAGCCATTCACTTAAAGCGTTTACAACAGAAACACCGACGCCATGGAGACCGCCTGCAACCTGGTATACTTTATGATCAAATTTACCTCCAGCATGCAACTTAGTCATTACAACCTCAACCCCTGATTTTTTTAACTGCGGGTGCATTTCTACAGGAATTCCACGGCCATTATCTATAACAGTAACAGAACCGTCTTTGTTCAATTTTATAATAATTTCTGTACAAAAACCAGCTAAGGCTTCGTCAACTGAGTTATTTATTACTTCTATTACAAGATGATGCAGTCCTTCTTTACCAGTATTACCTATATACATTGCTGGCCTTTTTCTTACGCCATCTAGGCCATCTAAAACTTTTATACTGCTGATATCGTAATCGTGCTTTTTCTCTTTTTCAGTCATTTTCAACTTCTTATTTTTATTTTATTTTTCCGTCGATAATTTAAACTTTACCAAAATTTATCGTCGGTAAAGTTTTTATTCATCAAAAAATGAAGAGAACTTTAAAAAGCTTTCTACTCAAAATTTAAAGAAATAAGCCATAATTCTTTAAAATTTTAACTTTTTCCTTTTTACCTGAAACCACCAAGACCTCTGAACATTCTTTTCCTAATTAATTTTTTATAATGTCTATAGGTAAAGTAAGAGGTAATTGCTATAGCTACAATTATCAATATCCACCACCATGTTTTAAGGCCTTTACATTTATATTTTATTTTTATGGTGCCATTTTCGTCCTTTTCTTCAACTTTAGTACATTTCTGACCTAGAGGGCATCCACAATCCTGGCAACAGTTCTCCTTGTTTTCACCATTTTCACATATTTTGTCGCCACAAACAGCCTGACAATCTTGTGGGCATGTGTCAGCATTTTCTTCAGGTCTAGAACAAATTCCATCCCCGCAGCCAGGCGTTGTTGATGGCTGGCCACAGTCCTCCGGACACGTTACTTGTGTTTCTCCAGGTTCACAGATACCATTACCACAAATAGCTCCTGCAAAACAATCTTGCGGACAAGTTATTTGAGTTTCGTTGCAGTTTGGATCACAAATCAAGTCGCCACAGACACATGGGAGGATACACATCATAAGCAAAGGATCACAAATCTGGCCAGGAAGACAAGGACAATCCATAGGACACGTAAAGCAATTTTCATCTCCTGTAATATTAACCTCTATGGTATAATTTTGTGAACTAGTAAATTTACAACCCTCAACTTCATCACATACATAACAATTCCACAAGTAATTTCCAGAAGTTAGAGTTCTTGTAAAAATAACATTTGCATTAGTTCCATTAACGTTTTGAGTTTCAATTAATTGCCATGTTCCATTAAAATTTCCATAAAGTGATATATTAATAAGAGAAGTAAAATTATAAACAGAGCATGTAAAACTGAATTCTTGGGTTAGGCCATTACAAATAAGGTCACCACAAGTCGGTATTGTTGGACCTCCACCTCCTCCACCTCCTCCACCAGTTTTTTTGACAAAAAAACTTCTTGTTTCAGAAATGTTTGAATGAAAGTTATCAGAGCAATTAACATACCATTCATACTCTGCGCCATTGCCGCTTGAAGAAGATGCATAGCTCGAAGTATTACTACATATACTTCCTGAAGTGCATGTTTGTGTTGCTCTTAATTCATCGTTGACATATAATCTGCATGTTAAAGAAGATGAAACAGCATCAGTTGCTGTCCATGATAATGTAACTTCATAGGTATTGCCACTTGGTTCATATTTATGACCATCATCAGGACTGTTTAAAATAATGCTAGGAGCGTTTAAGTCAACTGTAAAGGTTCTATTTTCACTCCATCCTATGTTATTACTTGTATCATTACATCTTGCGCCAATTTTATAGATGCCATCAGAAAAGACAAGTGTAAAATTCCACCACGAATTGTTTACAGGCGAGCTGTTAGTTGCTCGTGCTTGCCAGGCACTACTCCAATTGCCAGCTGTTGTTGTTTTCATTCCATAAAGTTGTAAAACACTTAACTCAGAATCATCATAACATTTTAAAGAAAAATCAACAACATTACTTCCAGTTGTTGTGAAATTTGCTCCATTTCCTGGACTCGCTATTTCGACTATTGGGGCATTATGCTCATGCATTGTTATGTTTAGTCCAATGTCATTATCATTATCAGGACTGCTTGTAAAGTTATAACCCCAAATATTTAGAGTTGTGTTTATAGCAGTCGCATTAATTCCATTAGGACAAGCTTGTGAGCATGTTACTAAAGGTCCGCCAAAATCACAGAAATATGCTGTATCATTAGGATCGTCATCATAGCAAGTAGAATATGAACCGCCTAAACAATAAACTGTAGCATTTCCAACAGTCAAATCGTGACTTGCATTGAAAATTTCTCCGTAAACCGCGCAAGCTTTCACATTTTGGATTGTTAAAATAGCTAAGAATATAGCTAAAAAGAAAAAACTACTTCTTAAAAACTTTAACCTTCCTCTTTTTTTCATATTCATCTTACTTTTTTTTAATTTTTAAATTTAATGTGGGTTTCTTTCATATGTTATGTTTCTTTCTTCATTAAAGTTGTTGAAATAATAGCCTTTTGTAGCCTCAAAAAAAGTTAGTGGACCTTTCCATTCATTATAGTAGTAAGCGTATGTCCAATTTTCATTTGCTGATTCATTTATAGTGTAGATGTAAGCAAAGTTGTTTGGGGGGTTTATTAAAAGTTCTGAAATATTTCCATTAGTATAAGACTCCCAGCCGAGATAAGTATGTCCGATGCTTGCTTCACTATATATTTTTTGCGTTACATTTCCTGTAGGAATTTTTCCACAAATTGTTATGTTTATACTTGTGTCAAAATTATTAAAATAATATCCCTTACCAAATTCTAAAATAGAAAGTTCACCTTTCCATTCATTATAGTAGTAAGCGTATGTCCAATTTTCATTTGCTGATTCATTTATAGTGTAGATGTAAGCAAAGTTGTTTGGTGCAGCTATCGAGTCAACACTTATATTTTGTTCTAAAGGAAAACTAATCGAGGTATGCCCAATGCTATCTTCAGAATTTATAGTTAGTGTATGTTTTCCTAACCTATCATCAGCAAAAGCTCTTACTTGATTTGCACCAGAGCCACGATAAGCTGCAACAGCATAAAATCTTTTCACAACTTGATCAGCAGTAGTGTCATTATAAGTTGTATTGCTTGAACCAATAAGTGTAACATGTTCGTGCTCTGAAACATTAGAAAATTCATCAAGTTGCAGAATTTCAGTAACATTGTCGCTATAGAAAAGATAATAGCCATCTGCTTCATCTACTTGAGACCAGTTCAACTTTACTGTTACATTATCTTCTCGCAAGAATATAGAAAAGTTCTCAGGAGCATCTATACCTTCAAGACCAAAAACGCCAAAAATGCTAAACTCGCTCAAGTTAGCTTCGACGTAATTTTCAGAGCCATTCACATAACTATCTTGTTGCTGCCATTCACCTGTAAGAGCATCAAATTCATAAAAGTAAGATAATCTATAGTTTTCAACACAAGTTTTTATATCGTCTCGCCACGTTCTTAGTGTCAGTTTTATTTGATTTGCTTCGGTATGATTAAATTCAATTTCATGCCATCTCAAACCAGCAAGAGTAAAATTCTCGTCAGCAACCTTAAGCCATGAGCCACCACCATCAGAGCTTAGTTCAACTTTAGCACCACAAGGAGCGCCATCTAAACTGACATTTGTGTATACTCTTATTGCACTTATGTTATAAAGCTGGCCCATATCATAAATTATATAATGTTGCTCTTCTGTTGAATGAGCCCAGTAACTGTCTAGATTATTATCAATTGTATTAACAGCTTTATACCCCGTTTCCTCACCACATTTTTCAACAATTTCACTAGGTGTGAGCCATTCATGATTGCTTTGCCAGATTGCCAGCGAAGGTTCAAAAATTCCTAAAACGTCATCATCACTATAATGCATTTTTACATTGATCTGACTACCAGACGATGCTGTCACATTAATATATTTGTTAGCAGCTTCATAGCCATTTGGAGCAGGTGCTGGCTTGCTGCTTGAATTAACTTTCAAGTCAGCTGGCGGTGGAGTAAGAGCAAATGCCGAAACACTAGTTATTAAATGTGTATTTTCTTCTAAAATATTTGTTTGTGCATCTTGAGGAATATAAACATCTATGTTATTCCAGTAAAATGTGTTTTCTCTTACAACATTATTCTGCACACCTTCACTAACATAAACTCCATAGTCTGTTTCATATATAGTATTTTCTGAAACAAGGTTAGAATTGCTATCTAAGTAAATAGCAGCTGCGTTCTGGCTCGCAACTTTGAAATCATTATTAGTAATGTTGTTTAACTGGCCGCCATTACCTCCATATAAATTAATGCCATGTGCTTCTGAAACAGAAGCATTTGATTGTCTTATTGCGCAATCTTTTACAAGTGAGTTACTTGAGTTTATCCAAATAGCATTTCCTTGTTGTAAGACAGAGTAATTTATCATGTAGTTGTTACAATTCAGAGTAACATTATCAACCAAGATCCTGATACATGTGCCATTACTCTCAAGATCTTGTGTCAAAACATAGTAATCTGGCGCTGTTATATTCATGCATTCACTAACTGGATTGCCAAAAACTATCGTTCTTGTTTCGCTTACACCAAACTTGCCATAACTGTCATTTGCATAAACCTTATAAGTGTGCAAACCATTTTCATCACTCTTATTTAAATAACAATTCGCTTTTGCTTCATAAGTTATTCCAGTTGAATAAGTTATATTTAAGTAAGGTCTATAAAATGGCGACCAACCTAGTGATCCTTCTCTATCTTCTGCTATTAAATATGCTATAGGACCACCAAAATATAAGCCACTATCATCTATAACGCCTGTTGCTAATGACATTAAATAATCTGGGTCTTGCAATCTTACAGACGAAAAATTATTTTTTTGTTCGTAATCCTCTTTTATAATATCTGTAACATTAACACAACCCCAGGTATTTGGCTCAACGCTTGACCAATTACCTAATGTTATGTTTGTCAACATTTGTGAATTCCATTGCAAAGCATTTATTCCTTCATCCCATTTTTGATCATTAACTCTCGAAAAATTAACATCATTATCAACAGGGATTAAACTACCTGCTGCCCAGTAAACACATAGTGTCGCTTGCTCAATATTAACATTTGTTGGCAATTTGCTTATATCCCATTTCATTTGAAAAGCATATTGTGATAAATCCCCTTTTGCATAAACATCTGCGACATCATAGCTAGAATTAAGTTGTATTGTTATTGCCACTCCCATAAATGTTTCATTATAGTGTTCATTATTAATATACATTGTTTCATTTACACCATCCCATTCTAGAATGCAAGATGAAATTTCATCACTGTCTGCTATACTTGTATTGACATAAGTCCAGTTTCTTCCGACACTAGAGCCATTATCATCACTCGGCGGCACAAAAAACACTTGAGGAACATCATTTATTCTGAAGTAAACATATTCTGATTGATTCCAGTTGCCAGCAATGTCTCTACAAAAGAAAGTTATGTTGTGCTGACCAATTGATAAGCCAGATATATTTCTGTAAAAATAAGTTTCATTCAATTTTGTCATTGTCACATTGTTCCCAGAATCGAGCGAATAGGAACAGTTCGTGCCATTTTCACTAAGCGAGACATTTGCCAAGACCCGTGATGGATTGTAAGTTGTATTTTCTGGGCTTATTATTGTTATTATTGGTGGTGTAATATCAACAACAAAGCTTAGTGTTTCTGTTCTGTTCATGTTGCCATCTGTATCCGAGGCTATGACACTAAAATTATGTTCAGACTCAGCAGGAAGATTATAAATTGTTGTGTAAAGCCTATAACGTGAGTTGTTCATACTTGCATTAATTTCTCCCCATGTTAAAGCTCGTGAATGAATTTTGACTTCGTCGATTGTTCCTATAAAAGATCCAGGAAAGCTTGTGCTGTTGCTTCTTCCAATCAAAAGGAAATTGTTCGTGTTGATAATGTTTCCAGAGCATACTGTGGAAGAAACTAACTGTATTCCGTCAAAATAGAAAACTATATTTTCTATATCGGTTGTGCTATCATAAGTTACTGCAATATGGTGCCAATTTCCATCACTATAATTTCCGAGAGCATTAGCTGTCCTTTGATCGCCACCACAATTTAAAGTGAAGAAAATAGCTTTTTGTCCTCCAGATTCTGCTAAATATAGATTATAGCCGTTTTGGAAGTTTCCTCTTGAGTAATAATCTTTTGCTACAATTGTACCAGATGCTGTTGTTTTAAACCATGCTTCAATTGTTATTGCTTCAGAAGGATTTAAACTGTTTGCATTATTCACGCGAACATAATTACTTCCGTTAAATTGCAAGGCATTTCCAAAAATTCCAGCAGCACGAGCTGGTCCGTTAACTAGAATTCCTGTATTGCTGAAAGTTGAGTTGTCATAAGCATAGCTGCCAGATTCTTCATTGAAAGCCCAATAACCTCGTAAACTTGAATCAAAATCTAGAGAAGCTGAGCCTAAATTCCAGTCAGTTATTGTTGTATTAATAGTTACATTATCTTGAGCATAACCTTGTGTTGGTGTTGGCTCTTCAAAAACAACACTCGGCACAGTTCTCACTCTAAATGTATAATTTGTTGCATTAAAAGCGGAATTTCCTGCAAGATCATATGCAAGACAATTATACACATAAGAAGATTCGTTCAAGTTGTTATACCATAAACTTGAGTTACTTGTTCCTGAAATGTTGCTTGAATTTTTTGCACCCCAGCCAGACCAATTACCATACAATGTAATATTTCTTAAACCTCCTGAATCATAGGCACTGCAGTTAAATTCTGTACTTACAAGACTTGCTCCTAAACCGTAAACACTGCTCGCATTTGCTGGCTTGTTTAAATAAACTATAGGATTAACAGTGTCAACATAAAAAGTTCTATTTTCTGTCATGTTTATTCTTCCAGATGAATCATTGCAAAAAGCTGCCCATCTATACCATCCGTCAGCTGGCATTGTAACAGAAACATTCCACCATGTATTGTTTATTGGCGAGCTGTTAGTCTGATTTGCTTGCCATGTTCCTGTAAAATTACCCCATAATTGCAATGTATTAACTTGCATGTTATCAGTGCATTTCAAACTAAAACTAATTGTTCTGTTTGTGAACATAGAACCATTTTCAGGCAAGCCTTGATAAGCTACAGGATTTGTTAAATCTATATTTAAGACGCGTGTTTCACTTACATTCATATTTCCTGCAGAATCATTTGCATAAACCTTATAAGTATAGGTTCCTTGAGCTAAGTTAGTTTTTGTTGCATTACAATAAGCCCCTTTATTGTATAATGTTATGTTCATTGTTTCATTAGAATTCTGCCATTCTAAAATGCAGGAAGAAATGTTTGATTGAGTGTCAGTAACATTGACTTTTATTGTTGTATAGTTCACAGAAATATAAGAGTTGTTGTTTGGTGTAGGGCTTATAAATACTATGCTTGGTGGTGAAGTTTCAATTGTTACAGTTCTTGTTTCAGTCTTGTTCATGTTTCCAGCGCGATCAACAGCCATGGCATAATAACTATATGTTGTTGAATTCAAGTTAGTGAAGTTGTTTTCTAAACGATATAAACCATTATTATAAGACGCGTTAATCTCTTCTGGGCTTAAGGCTCTTGACCAGATGCGAACTTCGTCGATTGTGCCGTTGAAATACTTTTCTGAACCAGTAGAACCGATATCCCATCCACCAGAGCAGATAGCAGGGGTACCTTCTGCAACTGTGCTGATTAACTGACCATCTATATAGAGTTTAGTGTGTGTCCCGTTAGCAGTGCCAACAACGTGATGCCACGTATTTACAGAGGCAACAGAGGATGATGTGGCCCAATCACCATCACTCCCGAAATGAACAGCAAAACCTTTATAAGTATTGGATGTAGGGTACCAAATTAGTGTAAATTGGTTGTTATTAATTTGCGAATCAACTATATAACTATCCTTGGTGTTCGTGGTAGGATAGACCCACACCTCAATAGTAGCATATTGGGAAGAAAAAGCACCTGTAGAGATATTGATAAAATCATTAATTCCATCAAACATCATTCCTCGACCATTCTTGCCGGTTAGTGTTCTGCCACTTGTTCCATTGTCAGTTCCAAAGTTCATGTTATACATTGTGCCATGATTTCCATAACTTGAATTATCATAAACAGTTGTTCCAGAAGTTTCTTCAAAAGCCCAGTATCCTCTAAGAGAATAATTCCAATCAATGAAAGCACTTGCCTTATTAGTATCATTCACAGAAACATTGACATAAACATAATTATAATTTCTTGAACTTGCATTGTCAGGAGTTGGCAAGACAAAATATGGTATAGGTAGTGTAGTATCAACAATTAAACTAAAGTTCTGAGAAGCAAAAGAGCAATTATTCCAAGCGTCACATGCATAACAATTCCATAAATAATTTCCTTCGGGCAATGTTCTTGTGAATGTTGTTGAAACATTTGTTCCAGAAACAGTGTTTGTTCCATTGCTCTGCCATGTTCCAGAGAAATTGCCATAAAGCGTGACATTCCTAACACCACTTGCATCATAAGCAGAGCAATTAAAAACAACTGTTGTGTTTCGTGTGCCAGTATCGTTTTTTGGCAAGTTTAAGGTTACGTTAGGAGCTGCAACGTCAGCAAGAGGTGCAAACACAGAAAATGAGGTTATGTTCGCATAAACATAATCTTGGGCTGTATTAACACCACTTCCAGAAACTTCATTCCAGCTTGTATTATACTTCCACATCCTTAAAGTGTTTTCATCAGCAGAGCCAAGATCACTTGAATTATAACTTACATTTAAGAAAAGCCATGCTCCTGTTGATTGATTTGTTGCATTAATATACTTGTTAATTGCTTGCATACCAGAAGGCAAACTTGGTGGTGTTGTTACACCCTTAATATCAACATCTCTAAAATAAGTAAAACTAATTTTTGTTTGATATGTTGTTAAAGTATTTCCTGCAATTGTTTGATTCACAAAAGCATTTCCTAAAGAATTGTTTTGAATTCTTATATCTGCTATATTATTACCATAAGCTGTATTATTTGTGAAATTGCTATAATTAGAATTATGCAAATGAATGCCCCAACCAAGTCCAGAACCAGAATTGGAAGCAGCTGTATTATTAATTAAAGTGTTATTATTGGCATAATGTAAATAAATTCCACCCCAAGTATTTAAGCTTGCATTATTATTTATTAAAGTGTTATTTTGAGAATAAGCCAAACCAATACCCCAAGAATTAGTATTGCTGTTTGCTGTGTTATTTACTAGTATGTTATTGTTCGAATTATAATTTAAAACAATTCCACTACCACTATTAGAATTTACAATATTATTTGTTAAATTGTTGTTTGACGATTCGTTTAAAAGAATTCCTTGCAGAGAATTTGAACTTGCATTATTTCCAGTCAGATTGTTATATGAAGATTGAGATAAATAGATTCCTTCATAATTACTTGAATTTACAATATTACCACTCAAGTTATTATTATTTGAAGAAGATAAATAAATTCCACGATTATTTGAATTCACTGTATTGTTGATTATATTGTTATTGTTGCTTGAAGAAGTTAAACGCAGTCCTTGATAATAACTTCCACCATTCGAATTTAAGATATTATTAGTTATATTATTACTACTAGAAGCTGAAAGAACAATTCCATCTCTTGAATTGTAGCTTGCATTATTATTGCTTATGTTTATCGTGGTTGAATATTGAATGTCAATGCCATAAAGATTAGAATTTGCAGTTACATTTGTTATACTACTGTTTGAAGTATTATAGTAATAAACTCCATGACCCCAGTCTGTGAGCCTTGTATTTATTACAGTTACATTTGTTAATGCTTCAGAACCTCCGACACAGATGCCATATGAGTTGCTTGCATCAATGCCATCAATCGTATGACCCTGGCCATTCACTATCACATTACTTGCCGTTATTTTAATACAGCACTGCTCTGTGGAATTTAATACATCACCTGGGACATTATAAGTCATACTTTCGTTTATTTCTCTACAGACAGAAGGCTCTAGAGTTATAAAAATTGTTTTGTCTAACATGTTTGTTGTTATATTCTTTTCAGTAGAATTGCTGTTATACCATTTTTTGTTTGCAGTAAAATTATGTGGCGTAAAGTTGTAAATATCACTATAATTTTGTTTATACTCTGTAACAATCTGTTTTTCAATAAAGCCGTCATCTCCTGTTATATTAGTGAAAGTTTCGTTCATCACGCTCTGATTTCTTGTCGGCATTCCTGTAACAGTTGCGCCACTAACATCACTGCCATTTGTATCATTAACATAAACGTCAACATACCATTTCACGAAAAGGGATGCTGTTGAATCAGCAGTAAACGTAATAGCATTTTTGTTAAAAGTGACATTTGTGAAATTAACTATTCCACTCGAAGCATTAAAAAGAATATCGTCTGGTGGAGTTGTTTCTGAAACATATAAATTAAAAACTTGTGTCGAATTTACATTACCTTTAAATTCAAAAATCCTTGTCGGATGTCCCCCAATAGAGAGATTTGTAATATTGATAAAATTATTTACACTTGAGTTAAAATCAAAAATTTTAGTCGGAAGCTGTTGGCCACTTGCCCCGGTTATTATTGTATTATTTAAAAATATTGTATTATTGCTACCAACAAGTTTAAAAGTAGAAAAGCCCGAGATTGTGTTTGCCATTTCTAGGATGTTCTCGGAAAAATTATTATAATTAGATAGCTCTAGGAGCACAGAACTTGTTGGTTCACTGATTGCACTGAGTATTAAGCGATTGCTTCTAAAAGAACTATTTGAAATATTATATGCTTTGATAGTAGTAGAATTTACACTAGCAACACTAACATTGTTATTTTCCAATTTCAAGGAGCTACTTGACTTAAGCTCGAAGCCATAAGCCGAACTACCTGAAGTAGAGATTGTGTTATTAAGAATATCAATATTGTTGCTTAAATCTATTAAAATTCCTTTATAATTATTTGATTCAGTAGTAATACTATTATTCAATATTTTACTGCTACTGTTTGGATGGTAATAAAACTTTATTCCTCCCCCTTGTAGAACATTATCTTTAATAGTTAGATTACGACACCTATCTGCTGCATAAATCCCAAATTGCTCGTCGCCAGATGTTCCATTTCTGGATATCATGCAATTTTTTATTTCTATGTTCTCTTTGTCCTGTAAAATGTGAATACCATATCTAGAATTACCACCATCACTACCATAATGAATGTAATAATATTGACAATTCAACACAACATTGCTTGCATTTATAGTTATACAAGTCCCATTACTGACAAGGGGTTGATTTACACGATATTCTCCAGGTGAATTTATCCAGCCACACTCACTGATATTCGTATACTCTCCACCACCAATGCTCACATGTAACGTGCGGTTTGCTGAAGCAAAAGCACACTGGCTTGCATTGTCGCAAGCATAACAATTCCAAACGTAAGTTCCATTTTCAAGAGTTCTATCAAACAAGACTGGTGTGTTGTTTTCAGGACTAGAGTTCGTGCCATTGCTTGTCCAAGAGCCAGAAAAGTTTCCATAAAGCGTGACATTTGTTAAGTTAATATCGTCTGATGCTGTACAATTAAATGTTATGTTACCATCTGTATCAGTTGATCCGTCAGGAGGCGAGTTTAAAGTCACAGATGGTTGCTGATCTCCTTGTTCTTCTTGGCCAAGTGGTGCAAAAATGCTGAATGAAGTTATATTAACACCAACAATATTGTTTGTTGTATCTAAAACTCTTGAACCATTCCAGCCATCCTCTTGCCATGTTCCACTATATTTCCATATTTTTAGTGTGTTTTCATCAATACCATTAAGATCATCATCACTGTACGAGATGTTTAAAAAAAGCCAGTAGTCTACTAATCCTAGCCCAGTTATATTAATGTACTTACTTATATTTTTATAACCGTCTGGATCGCTTGGTGGCGATGCAACACTTGTTAAATTAAAATTTCCATTATAAGTGAAACTTGCTGTTGTCTCATTAAATGTTTGATTTATAAAAATGTTGTTAGAACTGCTTGAAATAACAACATCAAGAGTGTTGCCTAAAAAACTCATCTCAGTTAAATTGTTGTTATCGCTTGCGTTTAAATAAATTCCATAGACATTAGAATCAGAAGCAGCATTCTGAACATTGCTATTTACTACTTGGTAAAGATAGATTCCTGTTTCCCATTCTTTAACAAGAAAATTCTCTAGTGTTATATTCCCTTTTCTTGATGAATAGATACCATAAGTTTTAGGGGATTTTCGGCCATCAATAATATGGCCCTGACCATCAAAAATAACATTATTAGCTGTTATGTTTATACAAACCCCATTACCACTTTCTTCAATATTATTCTGCAAGACATAAACTCCTGCTGAACTTATTTCTTGACAATCATAAACACGATTAGGAATGAACAATGAAAAGTTACTTGTTGCCCATGCTGACTGGCTTGAATTGTCATAAGCAAGACAATTCCACAAGTAATTATCGGCAGGCATCTCATTAAGTTGCCATATTGAGCTGTTAATTGTGCCGCTTATATTTGTTGTATTGCTATAATAAAGGCCAGTTGAATTCCAAACATATAATGTTAAATTAACCAGCTGCCAATCATCTTCTGCACTACAATTAAAAGTTACATTACCATCATTGTCCTGTGTATCATCTTCTGGCAAATTTAGTGTAACATTGGGAGAATTGTCACCTGCTTCTTCAGAATACTCAACTTCAAGATAAGGTTGATTGTCTGCAGCATTTGCTGTATTTACTACAATATATTCTGCTCCAGCTGGTTGTTGGGTTTGTATATCCCTCGAGCTTCTTAATCCTATTTTTGTCCAACCTGTTTTATTTATCCAAGATAACTTGCTTAATGTTATACTATACCATCCACTAGAGCCTATATTAATACAATCATCTCCAGTACCTGCATTGTCATAATCTTTTTCACTTAAATTTTTAACAAAATCCTGTGATGTTTGAGTTAAACAATAATCTACTGCATCATAAGCTTCTAAAACATAAAAATAAAGTGTTGCATTTGTTATTGTAGCACCATCAGGCAATGCACTTGTATCTACTGGAAAAAAACCTCTCCAAATTTCAAAAACTTGTGGTGCCCCTTCTGTAAAATTCTGTCCTATTATTGCTGTTTCACTTGTATAATCTGCTGATGTTCCTGTTGATGCATCATGAACTGATGGATAGTTCTCTCCAGTATGATAGGCATAACCATCGCCTGAACCGACTGAAAAATTCTGGACATCAGGATTTGCGCCAACTCGCCCAGCATTTTTCAGCAACAGAAAGAGACTTGTCACTAGCAAAACTACAATCAAGATGCCTAAACTTAACTTAACAACTGATTTTTTATTCATCCTCTCTTTGCTCTTTTTAACCTCTTTTTCCTTTTTAACCTTTTTTAAATTTTTTTATTATTAACTATTTTTAAAACTATTTTTTTTATTCTTTTTGGATAAATTTTTAAATAAGAATTTAATTTTTTCTTGTTAATTTTTTCTAAAATATTTTTAAGTGCCTCTTCACTTAATTTTTCTTTGAAATAGATCATATCAATAAAAGTTTTTTCAATGTCTGAATAGGGCAAGTAAAAATTTCCTTGTTTGTAATAATTGTAACCAAAAAAATATTTTTTATCTATTCTTTTAATTAAAACATTGATTCCAAGAATTCTTCTTATACCCTGTCTTACTTTTTTTGTTGTGATTATAACTGGAATTGTTTCTTGCTCCCATAAGTCATGGAAACTCAAAGCATCTTGCAATCCAAGATAAGATGGTTTGAAGCAAAAAACAGCAAGAGAAGGATCTTCATGAGCAGTGTAATAACCTTTAGTTATTTTTTTTATTTTTCCTTTCAAAATAAGATTTCTAACTAATTGTTTTGGATATTTATTAGAATTCCTTTTATCTTTTACAATTTTAGCAATAGACAAAAAACTGACTACAGGACTTTTTTCAAATAATTCTTCTATCTTTTTTAAATATTTTTCTTTTCCCATTTTTAAAATCTTTCTATGTAGTCTAGCATTTTTTCTACACTAGGCACAAGCCCCTCGATTATTAAAATTTTTAATTCTTTTTCATCAATAGGCTTCTCAAAATTTTTAATTAGTTTTTTTAACTTTTCTTTAATTTTAGTTTTTTCTTCAATAAACCTTAATAAGAAAAAAATATCATATAAATCTCTTATTTTTTTTCTTTTTAAATAAGTATTAATTTTTTCTTTTATAATTTCTTCTGGATTAAGTGTATAAATTGTGATTAAATTTCCATCAGATGTCTCATATTCTTTCAATTCACCTTTAACATTTTTAAATAAAGCTTCAAATCTAATAATTGTTTTGTTTAATTCCAAAACAGAATAAATGCTATTCTCAGTAATTTTTTTCTTTTGGATAATAAAACCTCTTTTTTTAAGATTCTTGAAAAATTCCTCAACCTTTTCTAAATTTTTTGGGATATAAACATCAATATCTTCAGAAAATCTATTTCCTTTATAACATCTCCATATGGCTGTTCCACCATGCAAAACAGCTTTATCAAAAATCTTATAAAGCTCTTCAATGACAATATCTTGGGCTCTTGCTACCTCTTTATGCATTGATTTTTTTAATTTTAATACCCAAGGAATTTTTGGAACCATCTTTTCAGATATATAATTTTTGAGTTCAAAACCTTTAAAATTAACAATCAACCAAGGTTATAATTTTATATAACTTTCGTTTATTCAAAGTTTTTGGGCTTTTTAAACCTTTTGTTTAGCCTAAATATTAAAAATTCATACTTGAAAATTAGATTTTTATATAATATATAAGGTGTCACTATTTTTATTAAAAAACAATTATCCAAAAGTGGTAAATCCTTAAACAAAGTAACTTCTTAATAGTAGAAAATCGAAAGGTTTTTAAACGTGTTAGACCTAAAGCTTTTATGCTGGAAAAAATTGTTAAGCGTATTGTTGAAGAGCCGCTTGGCAAATTCAAAAAAAATTTATGGAATTTG
Source organism: Candidatus Pacearchaeota archaeon (assembly GCA_038894195.1). Classification (GTDB taxonomy): domain Archaea; phylum Nanobdellota; class Nanobdellia; order Pacearchaeales; family UBA284; genus JAWAPZ01. The sequence continues at coordinate 28,811 of JAWAPZ010000001.1, read as the reverse complement.
TGTTTAAACCTGTTTATTCCTTTACTTTTCTCCTTCGGTAGTTTTTATGCATTAAATAAAGCAATAACAGCAAAAATGCCACGATCTTCTATTCCAAAGTATGGCAGAGTTTTTCCGCCACCGATAGATTTAGTTATTGTCAAGAACGATGTAGAAGAAGATACTTCTCACTTTATATGGAATAGAGAAAAAGATGCTATTTATAGGTTAGGTATCAGAGAAGAGGATACTAATTTAATATGCATTCATGGTGTTGACAACAAGGAAGCGAAAATTTTATTTCCAGGAAATTGGTCAATTTCCGAAGTATTTTTGCCTACAGTTGTACTTCATGACAAAGATTCTACTAATTTAACAACAAATATTTTTTGGATTAACAAAGGAGTCGATCCAGGATCACCTTATGTGTGGGTTTTCAACAATTCCAATAAGAAACTTTGTCAAATTGAGGACACAACAACCTATGATACTAAAAGGTCTTATTTCAATATTACTGATGAGTATCCAAGACCAGGCGATACTTTACAATTCGTTTTCGGGGTAGAAACGTTCAATAATAATATTAGAGTCGTTCACTGGCCTTCAATAAACGGCAAAACAATAGTACCATTGGAGAGCCTTGTAGTTCCTCCAACAGATACTTCTTTAACTAGGCTTGGAGATGTTTTGACAGTTGGCCGTCCAAATACTACAATAGATCTTACTCTCGGTCAAATAGTACCAATTGTAACCGATGGGAGCGTTTCTGTGGAAATGCCTCCTATAGATCCAGATTCAGCACAAATAACTTGCTATAATTCTCTTGACTTTTCAAACTGGTTTATAAGAAACAGTTCTCTTTCAGTTTCTATAACAAACACAAATCAAGACACTATTTATAAAACGAATTATCCTGTAGATACAATCTTTCCTGGAGAGAGCAAAAATTATAATTTTAAGGTTCCTAATTTACAACCGGCGGGGGATTACACGCTTAATGTAGTGTTAAACGTACCAACCGATACTTCTTTATCAAATAATTTTTCCGCCGTAACTTTTACTGTAACCCAGCAATATTTTGGTTGGCATCGAGGTCTTGATTTGCCGGGGGATAAAAAATGCAAGAAAGGAACTGCAATGACTGTTAAAAAAGATGGAACAATACTAGTAGCTAAGGGAGGAACAAATGAATTTTGGTATTTAACTCCTGGCGCAACACAATGGACACAAGGACCTAGCTTGCCTGGAAAAGCAAAATACTCTGCACTAGAAAATTGTGATTTTGGTGGAACTGAAAGTACTTACTTTTATACTTCTGACGGCAGTCTTGCAAATCATTTTTATGTTTTAAAAGGCAATACATGGGAACCAAGAGCAGAGCCTTCTATAGATGGAAAACGTCCTAAAGCAGGCACAGACCTTGGTTTTAATTCAGTAACAAAAAAACTTTGTATCACTGGAGGAGGCATAAAGACAGGTGATGGCAAGGCAGCAATTGGAGAATATAATGGATCTAGCTGGAATTGGACTGGGGTAAACACAACAAAGAATAAGTGTTACGAGGGTGCTTTTATTGGTTTTGACACAACAGGAAAAGGATATTTTGCTCCTGGAAAAACTAATGAATTTTATATAAAACCAGCAGGTGGTCAATGGACTTTTTCTTCAACATTAAATTGCGGAACAAAAGGAAAGAACAAAGGAGATGCTGCCATTACAAAAGATGGCAAAGTTTATCATACTCCTGGAAATAAAGAAAATACTTGGAGCTGTTACAATGGAGTTACTTGGGTATTTTTACCTTCTTGGCCTTCTACCGGAACTAAACCAGTTCCAAAATCACCAAAAGTTGCTTACAATCCAAGTACAGGGAATATTGAAGTACTGACAGTAAATAATTGCAATGATCACTGGCTTTTCACACCAGCAAGTACATTTTCAAGCTCACCAAGAATAGAATACACTATCAAAGATGCAACACAAGAACAAGCAACAACAAAAACCTATGCTTATCAAGTTCCAACAGTTCCAACAATCATGAAAGCAAGTGATGTTAAGAAATATACTAACAACTTTGAGATTTACAACATTAATGGTCAAGAAATAAGGACCACAGCAGATAAGGTGTCTAACGGAGTTTTATTTTTCAGATCAAAAAATACTGGAGAAATATACAAAGTAATAATACCTGAGTGATTACCTATCTTTTCTAGGCCATAACTTAATCTTAAACTTTTAAACTCAAAATTTTTAAACAGTTAGGTATTTATAGTTTCTTTTTGCGGTCGTTTCATCCAGATTTCAATATCTTCAAAAGGCTTTGCTTGTTCAAGCCATACACGCTTTTGATGGTCAAGAAAAACTAAAGGCAAGAAAGTTGCAATTTTTTCTTCCCTTGAACTTGAGGATAGTAATTGTGAAAACATAATTTTTTCTTTTTTCTCTTTATAAAAGATATTTTTTAATCTACCCCATAATTCACGGATTTTTTGTGGGATGTTCAGCAAAGGTCTTGGCAAGATATACTCTAGCTCGCGTCTCGCTCTTGTTAAAACCAATCTTCTTTTAATTCTCCTATGTTCTGTGTTTATTGCACGCTCCAGAGCTTGCATCAGCTCATTTAAGGTAACCTTTCTTGCTCTAGGCAGAGGAGTCTTAGGCACAAGGACATCCTCGTCTAAGTTCATTATTCCAAGCTCTTGCGTTATCAATTGCAATGGTTTGGCTATTTCCATCTTTTGCTTTTCTTTATCTTCAAAAAGTATTTCGTCTATGTCTTTGATATTATCTCTGAGAATCTCGGATTTCATTCTCAAAAGAATTGCGGCAGCAAGTAGAACTTTAGAAGAAATAAAAAACACATTTTCTTGCCCTTGTAACCTAATAATTCTTTCTAAAAACTTTCTTGCAAGTAAAACAAGATCAATATCCCAAGGATCAAGTTGCTCTGTCTTTATCAGATCGTGTATTATTTCCTGCCAGCTTAATTCTCTTGAAACAAGCAAATCGTAAAGTTGTTCTTGAGTTACTTTATCTGTTTTTTCTGTTTTATTCTGAAGGATTTTAAATTCCCCTTTTTCCATACTAAAAATAAAGAAAAAAGCTTAATAAACTTTGTTTTTGAGCAAATAATTCGTAAATGAAGAGGTTCGCTTTAACTTTATTTTATTTATAAATACTAAGTTGTCACTGTATAATTTAAACAAACCGAAAGCTTTATAAACTCAAGAGTAGTTAATATTGTATCACCTCTTTTTCCCCAGGAGAAGCTTTTAGGCGAATCTCCTTGAATCTGCTTGAGAGCTTCTCCCAGGGTTTTAAAATCAAAAAAGATATTTTTTTTATACTTCTTGGCAAATTTTGAAAAATATAAATTAAGACTATTTAACATATTCAGTATAATGACATTTTCCACAGAATATTCTGTCTTTGTGTTTAGCTAAGAAAACACCAGGCCCACATCGTGGACAGAATTTTCCTTCCTTGACTATTTTATCTTGCTGAATCTTGTACTTTTTCCATCTTTCACTCGTTTTTTTATTCTTTCTTTCCTTTTTTCCTTTCCTCTCTTTTACCTTTTTTTCCTTCTTTGGTTCTTTCTTTTCCTCTACCATTTTTTATTTTATTTCTTTTCCTCAATTTTTTCTTTTTCCTTTGTTTCACCTGTAACTTCTTTAACCACCTGTTTTCTTTCTTTTTTCTTTGGCTCAAATTTTTTTAAAGCTTCTTTGCTGTCATAGACATAGGCAATGATTTTAGCCTCATGCTTCCCAAAACTCTGATAAATATGCTTTACCACTATAAGTTCTTTATCTTTTTCTAATTTTTTTGAGAGCTCTTCTTGAATCTGCAAGTTAGAAGGGGTTATTTTTGCTTCCACTTTTGCTTCGATCTCGGTTCTGCTCGTTAAAGGTTTATATTCTTGTTTTTCGATCCTCATTTTATACTTTAATTGCGTAAGTTCCTGGTTGTTTTATCTTTAACTTTGCAGCTATTTCACTTTTTTCAGCGTCAAAAACAATGGCCTTCCCTTTCCAACTTTCAGTGAAATTATTTCCTTGGCAAACAGGACATTTTTCTTGTTCAACTATTATCTTACACTTTTTGCATGCTTTTTGTCCCCTCATTTTTTCTTCTCTTTTGTTTTACTTTTTTCAGCTTTGGTTTCAGCTCTTGCAACTTTTTCAGCCAGTAATTTTGCTTTTCTTTTTTCTTCTGAAATCCACTCTAACTTACCCAAGCCGGGCTGTCTCATTGTCAAGCCGATTTTTGGTTCTTCAGTTTTATAACTTATTGCAATCACTCTTGCAAGGCACAAGTCACCTTTCTTCAAACTTTTTTTAGTGTTCTTTCCAAGCAAAGCGCCTGTTTTGGAGAATGAAACAAAATCATCCATTGTCTGACTTATATGTATCATTGCTTGAATTACTCCAATATCCACAAAAGCCCCAAAATTAGTTATCTCTGAAATTTGTCCATACACAAGCTCTTGTAATATTGGTTTAAAAACAAGTAATGAGAAAGAAGAATCATAGTAAGCTGCAGCATCTCCAGGTATCAAAATGCCATCACCGACACGTGTGACATCTAAAACAGCTATAACACTCCCTATTTCTTCATCAAAATAATTTTCATACTGTTTTTCTAGCTGTTTCTTAACAGCATCTTTAGTTGGCAAGGCAAATAATTCAGGTTCTACTCGAATGTAATCATCTATATCTAGCACATAAAACATTTTTTTAAAATTATGAATATAAAAACTTTTTTTGCTTTTTAAACCTTTTCAATTTGTTAGTCTATCACAAAATACTTTTCCTGTCTTAAGATTAACGTTTTTATTCCCTCCTTCTTCAGCTTTTCTCGTAGCTCAGAATCCATTGTTGCAACTATCGCTTTCTTTTTCTTTGCAAATTCAAGGATTGCATTATCTACATTTTCACCTTCAATTTCAATGTATCTTGCTTTTTTCAATTCAACCCATTTCTTTAGTATTGTTTGTGCAAGTATTGCTGCATTCCTATCCTCCATTTTTTGATTCTTGTCCTGTGAAACTTTTTCTAGTTCGAAATCAACAATTCTTGGAACAAGAATTTTATAACCTAAACTGTCTAACTCGTCAAACAACTTGAACCTCGCAAGATAAATCAAAAAGTTTGTATCAGGAATTAACTCTGTCATTTCTCACACCTTTATCAAGATTAAAATAATCATAAAATTTTTCCGTAAGAGTTAGCTCTTGTGTTCTTCCAAGTTTTTTTCCATGAACTAACCCGGCTATAATAAAATGCTTTACATGATCATAAGCTTTATTTCCCCTAATTTTTACAACAACACTTTGCTTTATCGGCTGTTTGTAAGCTATTATAGCCAAAGTTTCCTGTTCAGCTTTTGTAAATTCAGCGTCACCCGAAACAAGCTTGTTCACAAAACTATGAAACTCTGGCTTGACATCCATTTTGTAGTACTCTTGTACCTTATTTTCTTCAGAAAAAGTTTGTTTAATTATATGTATTGAAGAATTTTCTTCCTTGTATTTTTTTTCAAGTTTCTCGAGTAATTCTTTTAGCATAATTGGATTAATACCGGTCACTCGAACAAGTTCCTCAACAGACATAAAACGTGCTGCAAGAAACATAGTTGCTTCCAATCTTTTTATTAATTCTTGTTCCTCTGTATCCTCTTTTTTGTCTTTTATTCCTTCTATGATCTTTTCATCCCCGATACTTTCAACTTTGTTTTGTTCTGTCATGAATATTTTACTCTCTTTAGACTTATAAAATTTATGATTTAGAAAACTTATTCGAATTAAATTAATATTCTTTTATTTTAATTTTCATTTGCCACTTAAATCACTTTACTTTTGCACTGGCCCTTCCTAAGAAATAAGCAACAAGGACCGCAATTATTGTAACTAAAACAGCAACTAACAACAACCAGAAGTTACTGCTGCCGCCTTTTTCAGTTATTGGTTTCATAACAGCTTGAACCCAGTTGTTCCATTGTAATGCAGCAACAAAACCAAAAGCAGCTGTAAGCAAAGTTGCAATCTGTGTAATAATTTTTCCTCGCATTTCTCGTGCATGGCTTTTCTCTTCTTGTTTTTGTTCTTCTACCATTTTTATAATTAACAAAATCAATATTTAACCCTTTCCAATATCAAATCTCAAAATCGCACCAATTCCAGCTATATTTTTAAATTGTAAGCCCTCCTTTGTTTCATCAGAAACGAACTCGATACTTGCTCCAGTCGTTTCTGCTTTTTTCTTAAGTTCTTGTTGTATTTTCTTATCTGTACCAGAGTATAATATTAGAATTTCTACTGCGCCAAGTTCTAGAGCTTTTTTAACTGGTTCAAAGCCATAAGCAACCCTTTCTTTATTTTTGCTTAGCATCATGAAAAATTTATTAAGCAGTTGTTTTTCTTTCATAACCTCTTCTTGTTTTAAAACATCTTCACTCACATGAACCAATTCTTCTAGACCTTGTTCATCCGTATAACTTATATCTTTTACAGCAATTATTTTGTTTTTTAATTCAGCAACAAGATTACTTTCTTGAAGCCATTCCTCTTTAGTAGGCCCAGGACCACCAACAAGAATTCCTTTTAATTTTTTCATTCCAAAAAAAACTTCTTTGGCATGATCTGCAATTCTTCTATAAAATTCTTTTGCCATCTCTTCTGTAAGTCTGTCAAACCTCGCAGCTGATTGACCACCTGTCTTAAATTTCCCTGGCACGCCAGATGTTAAATGCTTTAATTTCAAGATGCTTTTGCCTTCAAGCAACCCTATTGTTGCTTCCCGCCTGTCCAAAACAATTAAACCATACACTTCGCGAGCTTCTAGCATCTCTTTCAGAGGTTCTAGAACAAAAGTTTGGTCGCACCTGTAAAATTTAACTTTCAGTGCTTGGGGTGGTTCAATAGCCCACAATTTTATTTCTGGCTGTCCTTCTTTCTTACTTACATTACCACAAAAAAGTGCTAAGCCATTCTTTGGCAATGTTTTGTAAAGCTTAAGATGTCTTGCAAGCCTTTCTAAAGCATCAATAACGTTTGTTCTTGTTGCTTTGCTTTTAATGTTTTGTGCAGTGCTTTGCTCTGCAAGAATTTGAGAAGCAACTTGATTTATATTTGAGCCACTAGGAATGTAGATTGTAATAAGTTCGGTGTGTCTGCCTCTATAACTTTCTAATTCTTCAATTAAATCTTTCAACTTTTGTCTTTTTTCTTCTTCCATTTTGATGTTGGTCTTTTTAGATTTAAAAATACTCACAAGAATTTAACTTCAAAACTTCCATGACCTATTTTTTTTGCATTGCAAACTGCTTTCAGGTCTTTTAACATTTTATCTAGAAATTCATAGTCTTTTTTTTCTATTCTTAATTCAATTTCGGTTTTCATTGATTTCTTAGCTTTGGCTTTTTCCTTGCGAACTTGTTCTAGAATATTTAAAAATTTATTACCCGCTTCTATCAAGTTTTGCTCCTCTTCACCTATCTTTTTTATCTCAGCTTTTGGCCATTCTGCAAGATGTATTGACTTAACTTTTTCTTTGTCTTTGAAATACTGCTGCCATATGTATTCTGTAATGTGCGGAATTATTGGCGCGAACATCTTAAGAATTTTTAAAAAAATTTCATAAAGAGCAAAACATGCAGATTCTTTTTCTTCTTTTTTTCCTTGATACAGTCTATGTTTAATAACTTCAAGAAAATTATCGCAGAAAGTATGCCAGAAAAAATTCTCAAGTTCAAGTTTTGTGGAAGCATAATTATAGTTATCAAAATTTTGTGTGCATCTTGCAATTAGAGCATTTGTCTTAAGCATCATAAACTCGTCAAATGCCTCAAGTCTAGACTTTTTTGGTTTTTCTTTCACATGCATTTTTAGAAATTTGAATGCATTCCATAATTTTACAATTAATCTATGCGCGGCTATTAACTCTTTTTCGTTAAACCAAACATCCTCACCAAGTTTTGCACTTGCTGCCCAAAAACGTAGAGCATCAGCACAGTATTTTTCAATTATAGTTTCGGGTTTGATTATGTTGCCTTTACTTTTTGACATTTTCTTGCCTTTTTCATCAAGACCAAAACCACTAATAATAATATCTTTCCAGGGGATTTGTTTGTGATGAAGCCATGATTTGACTATTGTATTGAAAGCCCAGAAGCTTATTATATCGTGAGCCTGTGGCCTTAGAGAGAAAGGTAAAAGTTTCTTTGCAAGGTGTTTATTTTTTTCAGCCACTATATCTTGAACAATATCTGGTGTCAAAGCACTTGTGGCCCAGGTATCCATCACATCTTTTTCAGGGATAAATTTGTTATGGTGGCATTTCGGGCAACTTGCTAGAGGTGGTTTATCTTTCAAAGGATCGACTGGAAGATCTTTTTCTTTAGCAAGGATAACCTGGTCACATTTTTTGCAGTACCATACTGGAAAAGGAATTCCGAAATATCTTTGTCTTGAAATGCACCAATCCCATTGTAATCCTTTAACCCAGTTTTCATAGCGTACTCGCATGTGCTCTGGGAACCATCGGACTTGTCTGCCAAGTTCAAGGAATTTATCCTTGAGATCGAGATACTTAATAAACCATTGTTTTGTCACAAGAAATTCGATTTCAGTGCCACATCTTTCATGCACATTAACAATATGTTTTATTTTTCTTACACTTTTTAGTTTCTTTTCCTTTTTCAGATCTTCAATTATTTCTTTTCTTGCCTCCTCAATTGTTTTGTCAGCGTATTTTTTAGCTATGCTGCTCAGCTTACCGCTTTCTGTTATTAATTTTTTGTAAGGCAATCCGTATGCTTTCCACCATTCTATATCTGTACTATCACCGAATGTACAGCACATCACAATTCCTGTTCCCTTCTCGCGATCAACTCGTCTGTCCTCTATAACAGGAACTGGAAAATCAAATAAAGGTACAATAGCTCTTTGATGCTTAAATTTCTTGTATCTTTTATCTTCTGGATGATAAAAAACAGCAACGCAAGCAGGCAGAAACTCTGGTCTTGTTGTCGAAACAACAAATTCCTCGCGGCCTTTTTCAAGTTCAAAAACAATGTCGCAAAACAAAGTTTCTTTTTCTTTATCCTCAAGCTCAACTTGTGCAACAGCTGTCTTGCATTCAGAACACCATAAACTAGGTGATTCTCTTCTGTACTCTCTACCTTGCTTAAAAAGTTCAATAAAACTTAATTGTGACACCTTTCTACATCTTTCATCAATAGTTCTATAGTATATGCTCCAATCAGGACTGAGGCCAATGCTCTTCCATGCTTTAAGCCAGCCGTCTTCAACATCTTTTGTTTCCTCCAAGCAAATCTCTATGAATTTTTCTCTTGACATTTCCTGGGCCTTTTTACCAATTTTTTTCTCAACATATCTTTCTGTTGGTAAACCATTATCATCAAAACCCCAGGGATAAAGCACATTGAAACCTTGCATTCTCTTGAACCTGGCAATGATATCTTTGTGCGTATAACTTAAAGCGTGGCCGACATGCAACTCACCTGAAACAGTCAGTGGTGGCGTGTCTACCGAGAAAATATTTTTGTCTTTTAAATTAAATGCATAAATTTTTTCATTTTCCCAGAATTCCTGCATTTCTTTTTCAATATCGTGTAAGCGCAATTCTTGTTCTTTTTTTTCCTTTTTCTCTTCTTTACTTTTATCCATTTTTCTAAAAAGCAGAACTATTTTTTAAATGTTATCTTTCAGCAATGCGTTAGCCACAAAATTTAATAAGGAAATGCGTCTATTCTAACGAAAAGCATCGAGAGTTGATAAGGGAATGTGTCCCTTATACAACAAGTCTCAAGGGTTGATAAGGGAATGTGTCCCTTATACAACAAGTCTCAAGGGTTGATAAGGGAATGTGTCCCTTATACAACAAGTCTCAAGGGTTGATAAGGGGATGTGTCCCTTATAAACGAAACATATTTAAATAAAAATTTTCTTTATAGACTATGAAAAGAGGAAGGAGAGTTTCTAGCAAAACAAGAAATACATCATATAATTTTAAATCACAAATTAACATCAATAAAGTTCATCATGGAGGAATAGGGCAATCTACTCAGGAAAAAATAATCTTGCTACTTTTTCTTGTTTTTGTTATACTTGCACTTATTATTATGTTCAAGCCACAACAATTGTCTAAGAAAGAATTTACAGGCATGGCAACCTCTAACATAGAGCTTGAAAAAATGCAGTTTAATGCATCTGAGAGATTAAAAGGTAAACTAATTTTTCAAATACAACAACAAGATATTTTGCCTAAAGATTCTCTAATGAGTTTCTTTATTCTTACAAATGACTCAAAATGTCCTACTAAATATGTTTGTTATGGTGGAGCGACACGAAGGATGGTTGATTGGCACAATAATACACAAGCATGTGAGGTTGTGAATCCAGATCCAGAAGGAACTTGCTGTAGAATGTTAGGAGCTAATTGTACCCAAATAGTTCTTAACTCTGGTTTTGATGCTGAATTGAACACAGGAACCTGGTTTAGAGGTTTTTCAAACATTTCATCGCCAGAAGAAGCAATTAAGATAAGTTCAGAAGTTGTTGGCCAGGATGAAGAAGGAAATGATGTTTATTCAAATGTCCTGTTACTAGATAGTTCTTCTATGGTAGAAAATAGGATAAGAGCATTCGCTTCTGCAAAACAAAGTTTTGTAGGAACACCACGCTCAATAAAAATTTCTGAACTTGCACAGGTTATCGAAAATCAAATTGCTTACTGTGAGGATTCAGATGCTGGTGGCTCCCAGAGTTACTTGATAAACGGAACTTGTAAGGATCCAAGTTCACCTCAAGTCCATAGAGATTACTGCTCAAATACCGATACTTTGATCGAGAATGCATGTGCTGGAATGTTTTGCACAGCCACTTCAATATCTTGCTCACAAGAATTTGGTTCTGGATATGTTTGCTATGGTGGAAAGTGTGTGAATGGAACCCGCGTCATTCCACCAATTACTGGAACAGTCTCAGGAACACCACCAACTATAATTATCCCTATAGAACCGCCACCAGAAACGAATCCGCGAAATGAACCTGTTTCAGGAATGGCAATTTCAGAAATTACAGGAAAACAGACTGCTGGTAACCTAGTTGGTTACCCTTCTCTTGAATATAATGTTAAATACGTAGGTGATTTACCTTGCGCATTCGAAGTTGTTATTACTAGTGATGTTCACTCGTTGCATTATTATTATGAAATTTCAAGCAACTACTGTCCTATGCCAAACTCAAACAATTATATAAGAATGCCTGCTCTTGCAGAAGATACCTGGCGAATAGAAAAAATTAATCTATTTGATAATTGGAAGAGCAAGTTCGGAGAGTCAGCAACAAACGAAAACATAACAAACATAACCTTGGTTTCACATTCAAAGTTTGATGGCGATTACACACACTCACAAGTTGTTTATTTTGATTACATAAAAATAAAAAAATTAAAGGAATTTGAAAGATCGGATAATTGTGTGGACAGAAATCTATCGTGCTGTATTGCTGGAACAGGCTACGGAGATTACTATGGTGAACAACTTAAATGTGATCTAGGTTATGAATGCTGGAGCAAATGTACTAATTTTACGTACCTTAAACTTGATTCTTTTATCTCAAACTCAAACGCGCAAGAAAAATACAACAAAACAGAAGGCATGTGCCAAGCAATTGTTGACGGAGCTATAGTCGAGTTATATGATGAGTGTTATGATGCGAATAAAGGTTATACAGCCTGCTTGACCAATACATCAACATGTAGGGGATGGGGCAACATGAATATTTATGAAGTAAATTTAAGCAGACAGGTATTTAATAAATTAAAAGCTCCTTCGGAAAATGGAACCTATGAATTTTTATGGATGTTTAGTTACGATCCGATAAATGGTGGCTGTTATGATGATGAAGGAAACTCCATTCCTTGCTTGATATTTTCAAAAAAAGTTCAATTTGGTGTTGGTGCAGAACCATCACAACCACAAGAAAATTGGAACTGTATTTTATGGTCTTCATGTGTGCAAGGATTGCAATTCTCGAACTGTACTGAAACAAACTCTGGAAGGCAAGAACTGCGAAACAGAACTTGCTGTTGGTCGTGTACCGCATGGCAGCCAGATCCTTGTCCTCAAAACTTAACACAGACAAGAACCTGTGTTGAAACAACAACAGTGGACTGCCCAGAACAAAATCCATCTAAGCCAGCAGAAATCCAGAATTGCACTCCAGCTTTGCAGCCCTGCACAGAAGACGATTGGAGATGTGAACCTTGGAGTAATTGTAGGGGTGGAATACAAACTAGATATTGTGAAAAAATAAATGATTGCAGCGAAACAGGATATGTTCCATCACAGCAACAATCCTGTCGTGGTGGCTTAATCTTTAAAGGAATGTTCTTATACATAATAATTGTTGCAATAGCAGCAGTCATAGTAATCTTCTTGTTCTTGAAAGTTCTTAAAAAACCAACACAGGCGGCTGGAGTTGAAAGAAAAATTGTTTCTGGAAAAAAACCAGCATATCCCGAAGTTGTTTCTTACATTAAAGATGCTCTAGCAGCAGGGGCCTCTCGTCAAGATATAGAGCAAAAACTGCTTGAAGCAGGATGGCCGAAAGATATAATTGATGAAAGTTTCGCATCAGCAAGATAAACAGTACTTTAACTTACCTTAAAATTAATTTATTTAGTAAAGGTTTTAAATAATAAAGATATCATATGGCTATGAAATTACAGAAAACTTTAATTATAACTGTACTTATCTCGTTCCTAGTTCTTGCTGGTTGTAAAGTGCCCCTACGAGAAGAGCCAGAAGATATCCGCGAGTGCATTGTAGATACAGATTGCATGAAAATACAGACCTCCTGCTGTCCTTGTTCACAGGGCGGTTCTGAAGATTGTATAAGTATAGCTGCAAGACCAATTTACGAAAGCTTAATGAAAGATTGTCCTAAAGATCCAGTCTGCATTCAACAGTATAACTGTCACATCATAAAATGCATATGTCAAAACAGCACATGTGAAGCAGTCTTTAATGTAACTAATCAAACATGAAAATGAAATTAAACGATAAATCAACAAAAATCAAAGTTATCATTCACAAAGAAATTACCTACATTTAGAATGAAACTAAAACTTAAACCAAGTATGCGTGAAAAAAGACACTACCTTCTTATACAATCGTCAAAGCCTCTTAAAGAAAAAGAACTTAAAGCTAAGATAAATACAGCAATTCTAAAATTTATAGGGGTTCTTGGTTACGCAAATGCAGGGCCCTTGTTCGTAAAAATAGAAGAAAAAAATGGTGCAAATATATTAAAGAAAAAAAATTTAATTGTCCTAAGCGTTACAACAAGGTTCGTCGATCATGTTAAAATTGCCTTGATTCTCGAGCACATGAATTGCATTCGCGTTTCTGGAACTTTGAAGAAACTAAAAGAATTTCTTATGAATAAAGAAATAGATGATTAAAATACAGAGCCTATCGCAAAATCTTTAAAAAATAAAATTTCTTGAGAATATTCCATTAAAATACAAGATGAAAAAGTTAAAGGAAATTTTCTCAAAATTCAGTTTCCCAGATGAAGGGAATATACCCATCAATGACCCGGTTCTTAGAGAAGCCATCTATAGGGCTTTCAAAGGCAGAGATTACTATACTGGAGAGCCTATAACGAGAGAAGATATGGTCATAGATCATATAGTACCAAGGTGTTACGGTGGGCTTGACAATGTTTATAATTACGTACTGACATCAAAAAGGGTAAATTCTACAAAATCCGATAAGTTTGATCCAGATGCTGTTTTCGGTGTCTTATACATAGTAAGTACAAGATATGCTAAAAGAGTTCTAGATATAATGAGTCAGATTGGTGATAAAAAAAAGAAAGTCGAAAAAAGAAAGTATAATTTTTCCCTTGAATTGAAATTTCAAGAAAAAAATTTTCTATAGAGACAGATGATTGTGATATTATCAAGATATATAATTCTAATCCAAGTGGTTTTATAGAAAAAGTTAATGAAGAGAATATGAAATTGACAAAAGAAAGAAATCTCGATTATGCTAACAATAGTTTAGGATCAACAATTGCTACTATCTTCCTTAAAAAATTGCAAGAAGAATATATAAAAAAATATGGCTCTGTTAGGTGTTCTGCTGTGATCAGTGGTTCTGGAAAAGAATGGAATGTTAGGGGATCTTTATGCAGAAAAGTTTCGAATGATGAGATAACTGAAAAATTATGGAGAAATGATTGGGTCTTGGAAAACAAGGATATAATATGTATTGATAAAACTAGTGTAGATGTCGGCCTTATTGTCAATGAAAATGTAAGGAGTTTTGATTTTCTAATTAAAAGACTATAACCTGAATAAAATTTATTGAAGAAAAAAAGTCCATTTAGCAATTCTTAAATTTTCTAAAAATAGAAAAACAACTTAGACTTAAAACAAAATGAAAACATCATAGTAGAGATGAGGCTTTTAGTAGTCGCGTGCTGAACATCTCGTTACCTTGATGCTTACACACCGACTCTATCAACGTCCTCTTCTAGAACGGCCTTAGTTGCCTATTTTCGCGGGTTGCTTCGCACTTAGATGCTTTCAGTGCTTATCAACATAGAGCGTGGCTGCGCTGCATGCTCTACAAGAACAACAGCCAGACTAGAGGCTCCCGAAGCCCGTTCCTCTCGTACTAAAGCTTCGTTCCACTCAGGCAACAACACACCTAGTAGATATCAAACATACTGTCTCACGACGTATTGAACCCAGCTAACGATCCCTTTTAACGCGTGAACCCCGGTACCCTTGGCTGCTTCTGCACAGCCAGGATAGGAAGAGCCGACAGCGAAGTACCAAACCGCGCCGTCAATATGGACTATCGGGCGCGACAAGCCTGTTATCCTTGGGGTAACTTTTCTGTTATTCTTGTGTCCCATTAAAAGACATCAAGAGTTCGCTGAGCCCTGCTTTCGCATCTGCGTTTCTTTCTATTCGAAACACAGTCAGGCAGGCTTTTGCCTCTATACTCTACGCTGCGTTTCCGACGCAGCTGAGCCTACCTTTGGACCCTATCGATATCTTTTCGATAGGGGCCGCCCCAGCCAAACTGCCCACCTGCTGTTTTTCTCTCTCTTACGAGAAAGTAAGTGTTTTTCTGCAAGATAGCTGGTGTTACACTTGCGATCAACTAAGCCTAAGCTTCGTATCATCTCTCCCAGCTACTCTATGTAACTTACAAAAAAACACAACAACAAGCTGCAGTAAAGTTCCACAAGGTCTTCGCTTCCCACTAGGCGTCCCTGGCCTTTGCACCAGGACAGAGGATTCGGAAGTCAGCTAGTAGGGACAGTGGCAACCTCGTTAAGCCATTCATGCAAGTCGCCATTCAGACGACAAGGTATTACGCTACCTTAAGACGGTCAGAGTTACCGCCGCCGTTTGATGGGCCTTAGCTTCCTTGGAAAGAAGTTTGAGACACCACCACTGGGCAGACCTCACCGAGTGTACCAAGCTTTTCAGCTTTGCACTCAGCTACGTTTTTGATAAACAGTCGGGCCACCCTTGTAACTGCGACCTACTAATGCTCTTCTTATTTCTAAAAAGAACATTTATAGGCATCCTTTCTACCGAAGATACAGGACCAATTTGCCGAGTTCCCTTACTAGCTTTAAGCTTTCAGATCTTCTCCTACTCAGAGAGGGCACAAGTGCATGTTCTTGGTACAGTTATTTATTAACTCCATTATTAACTTTTCACGGGCTCTAGGAATCAACAAACTTTCGCCTTTGCAATTCATTTGCTTCTCTTCATTACGAAACTCCGCAAACTTCTTGCAAAAGATGTTCTTGCGAATACACTTTGCTTATCCCAAAGCGTCATTAATAATTTCATTGTTAATAAATAGCGCCAGAATATTAACTGGCTTCCCTTTCAACATGCTCAGTTGAGGCATGCTTTAGGACTGACTAACCCTTGGCTGATCGACATTGCCAAGGAACCCTTGCCCTTTCGACCCTTTCAGTTTTCATGAAAGTAGGATCCTACTAACACCAGGATTCTCATTGCTGTTCGGTCCACACTTTCTTACGAAAATGCTTCTTGCCAAACAGCACGCCCGCCTACCTGAATTCTTCTAGGAAGAACCACTATAGTCTCGGTAACTAACTTAGCCCCGTTAATTTTCAGTGCTTCTATCCTCGATAGGTGAGCTGTTACGCTTTCTTTAAAGGATGGCTGCTTCTGAGCCTACCTTCCTAGTGTCTCAGGATAGAAACTCCTTTCACAACACTTAGTTAGTATTTTGGGACCTTAACTATAGTCTCTCTTGTTCGAGTCTCGGACTAGAAGCTTACCCCCCAGCCCGGTTTCTCTTCTTACAGTCAACAAGTTCGGAGTTGGACTAAAAACCGACAAAAAACTTGCCTGCATTTTTAATCCGTGGCTCTACCTCGTTGATATGCTAAAAGAAGAGACTATACGGAGGTATATTTCGGCGGGAACCAGCTATCGCCAGGCTAGATTGGCTTTTCACCCCTACTCATAGGTCATCCAAGTGCTTGCACACAACACTAGTTCGGGCCTCCATCTCCTGTTAAGGAAACTTCACCCTGCCCACGAGTAGATCGCCTGGTTTCAGGTCTAATGCAAGTGACTAACGCCCTTTCAGACGCTCTCAAAGAGAATCGCTTTCGCTACGGCTTCGTCTCGCAAGAGACTTAACCTCGCCACTCACATTAACTCCCTGGCTCGTTTTCCAAAACGTACGTTACAACCCCAACTTCTTGCGAAGCGAGGCAGTAACATGCTATAGCTACGAGATTTCAGGTCTTTTCACCCCTCGCAAAAGGTGCTTTTCAGCTTTCCCTCACGGTACTATTGCGCTATCGGACTTAGACTCATATTTAAGGTTAGCTCTTAATTGAGCCATCTTCGTACATCCAATCCAGGATGCACTACTCTCGAATTAGGCAATCTCCATAACATTTTTGTTTACGGGGCTGTCACCCTCTTTGGCGTCTCTTTCCAGAGCACTTCAACTCAAATGTCTTAGGAGTAACCTAATCAGCCACATCTCTTTTTCTTTTCAGAAAAAGATTCGGTTTGCCTTCTTCCCTTTTCGCTCGCTGCTACTAGGGGAATCACAATTGTTTTCTTTTCCTCCCGGTACTAAGATGTTTCAATTCCCGGGGTATGCCTTCGTAACAAGTTGCCTCGCTACGAATTTTTCTTTCGAAAAGAGTTTCTCATTCGGAGATCGCGAGATCAAAGCTTGCATGCAGCTCCTTCGCGCTTTTCGCAGCTTGCCACGTCCTTCATCGCAGTCTAAGCCAAGCCATCCGTCTCGTAGCTTTAAAATCCTCTACTATGATGTCTCATTAGCATAAGCTTCAACTCTGATCACAAGTCTCCTTGTGATCTTCATTTTTCATCAAATGAATTGATGAGCATGAAAATTTTTGATCTTCTTGAAAAAATTAATGTTCTTCCACACAAAAATTATATTTATCTGTCCAACAAATTTCGGTAGAATTATGGACCTGAGGGGAATCGAACCCCTGACCTCCTCCGTTCTTAATAAAGGACACATTTCTTTATCAACCTTTGAATTTTTTCTCGACAAACCGAGTAGTTGATAAAGGGTTTGCCCCTATTTGCAAGGGAGGCATTCTACCGCTGAACTACAGGCCCTTAAATAAACCTGGCTCTGTAGCTTTTTAATTTTTGTGTTTCAAAAATATGTAAGGGTAGTCAAGCTAACTGCATTTTCTTTTTCTTGATTAAACTTCTTTTTAAAAGAAGTTTATTAGGAGGTGATCCATCCGCAGGTTCCCCTACGGATACCTTGTGTCGACTTACCCTACCTTACCACATCAAGGCTTTTCTCCTCAAGAGAGCTTCACCAAAATGCGACTCGGTCGGGTTGACGGGCGGTGTGTGCAAGGAGCAGGGACTTATTCACCGCTTGCTGCTAACGAGCGATTACTAGGGATTCCAGCGTCATGAGGCTGAGTTACAAGCCTCAATCTGAACTAGGACAGCATTTAGGGGATTAGCTTTGTCTTTCGACATTGCATCTCATTGTTGCTGCCATTGACGCGCGCGTGTCGCCCAGGGCATTCGGGCCGTACTCACCTAACGTTGCCCGCACCTTCCTCTCTCTTGCGAAAGCAGTCTGTGCAGTGTGCTTTCTTACCGAATAGCAACTGCACACACGGGTCTCGCCTGTTACCTGATTTAACAGATCATCTCACGACACAGGCTGACGTCGGCCATGCAACTCCTCTCTGCGTGTTAGGTAAGCCCTTTAGACTGACCTTCATCCTGCAGTCGGTCCTGGTGAGGTTCACGGTGTAGAATCTAATTAAACCGCACGCGATCACCCCTTGTAGTGCTCCCCCGCCAATTCCTTTAAGTTTCGGCCTTGCGGCTATACTCCCCAGGTAGCCCACTCCCGTCTTCACTTCAGCACTGCAACCTCTCGAGGAGGTCACAATGTTTGGTGGGCAGCGTTTACAGCTAGGACTACATGGGTATTTAGCAACCTTCTTTAGTCAAGTTTTCTTCCTAAGAAAAGTTGTATCTAATCCACTTTGCGCCCCTAGCTTTCATTCCTCACCGTCGGAGCTGTTCTCGTGATGTGCCTTCGCCATTGTTAGTCCAGCCAAGATTAAAACATTTTACCGCTACCCTGGCTGTACTCATCACGTCTCCCAGTCCCTAGCTTTGCAGTTTTTCTTGCAGCCATCAAGTTAAGCTTGATGATTTAACAAGAAACTTGCAAAACCGGCTACGAATGTTTTAGACCCAGTAATTGTGAGTACCACTTGGGCCGCCGGGATTACCGCGGCTGCTGGCACCGGTCTTACCCAGCCCTTATTCGTCTTCCTTTTTACAGAAGACAAAAGTGTTCTCATAAAGAGAACACACTCTAGCTTGCTCTGTCACTCTTGCGAGCATTGCAGAATTTTCGCGCCTGCTGCACCCCGTAGGGCTAGGACTAGTGTCTCAGAGTCCTTCTGGGGGCTCCGCCTCTCAGCGCCCCTACCCGTCATAGGCTTGTTGGGCCATTACCTCAACAACTACCTGATAGGCCGCAGCCTCATCCTTAAGCCTTGCGTTTCAACGATGATACATTCCAGTAACCATCGCCTATGCGGTATTATCCTCAGTTTCCCGAGGTTATCCCGCGCTTAAGGGTAGATTAGCTACGTGTTACTCAGCAGTTCGCCCTCTCTTGCGAGAGTAACTTGCATGGCTTAATCCAAGCTAGATAGCAGTACTCTCCAGCAGGATAAACTGGAATTAAACCGCAAGATCTAGAACACTGTATTTCTGAATGACTACCCTTACAACATCATACCTTAATAGTGGCATGAATATGAATTAAGGCACTCATCCAGCTCATTTTTGAATAGAAAAATAGAATCTGCCAACATTTATAAAGTTTTCGTCTTTTTGCTTTATGGAAAATCTCGATATTTTAAGAATTTTTTCCTTCTTTATTTGTCCTTACGTCAATTGTTTCTATTCCATTTCCAAGATAAACAACTTCTAGAAGCTTTAAAATATCTTTGTTTTTAATACTTTTATTCAAATTTTGAGCAGATAGATCCTTCTAGATATCATAAAATTTTTGTATTTTTTTGACCTTGTAATTGTTATCTAATCTTTTTCTTTCTGTGAAAGAAAAAAGAGATCTACGAAGTAATCTGTCCTTAACATCAGATGCTAACTTCTTGGCTATTGCTTCTTGTATTAATCCGACTGCTATGCCCAAAGTTGATCTTGCCGGATTTTTTTCAGTTAACTCTTGGAACTCTCTTGTTAAAACAGCTGACGCAAGGTCTGGTCTTCCCCAATAATTACAGATTCGATCAAAATATTGCTTGGCACGATAGAATTGATAGCTACGGATGGCCTTAATAAATTCTTTTCTTGTGTCTTGTATATCCAAATCTGGTTCTAATTTCCTTAATTCTTTTGTTTCTTGTTTTTTTGTTAAATAATCTGAAAAAATTTTAGATCCTTGATTTTTTTCATCAGCTAATTTACTTGGGCAATAAAATTCCATTTTTTCCAACAACTTTTTCGCTTTTTAAATTTTATTGCTTTGAAATATACAAAAGAATATGCAAAGAATTAAATATTTCAAACAACTAAAAGAAGGATGTGTGGAATTATAGGATATGTTGGCTTTCGAAATGCAACACCGCTACTAATAGAAGGTTTAAAAAAATTAGAGTATAGAGGATATGATAGTGCTGGCTTATGTGTTATTTCAGATAAATTGAATATTGTAAAGAAAAAAGGAAGAATTGAAGAACTTGAAAAAGAGAATTTGAATTTTCAAGGCAATCTTGGAATATCGCACACTAGGTGGGCCACACATGGTGAACCAAATGAGATTAATGCGCATCCACATTTGGATTGTACTAAAAGTATTGCCATTGTCCATAATGGGATTATTGAAAATTATAAAACTCTGAAAGAAATTCTTGAAAAAGAGAATCATAAATTCGTTTCTGAAACCGATTCTGAAGTTCTAGCTCATTTAATTGAAAAATTCTCTGAAACTAATGATTTTGAAAAAGCTGTTGTAAAATCACTAGAGTTAGTTGAAGGAACTTTTGGGTTGGCAATCTTGAAAAGCAAGGAAAATAGGATTATTGCTGCAAGAAGAGGTTCACCTTTGATCATAGGTATAGGCAATGGAGAGATGTTTGTAACTTCAGACGCTTCTGCAATCTTGAACTATACAAAAAAAGTTGTTTATCTAAGGGATAATGAGATCGCTTCATTAACAAAAGACAACTACACTATCAGAAATTTAGAAGGGTCTCCAGTAGATAGCAAAATTCATGAAATTAAATGGACAATAGACCAACTTGAAAGGAAAGGTTTCAAACATTTTATGTTGAAAGAAATTTTTGAACAGCCAGAAGCTATTAAAAATTCTTTAAGAGGTAGGTTAAGAGATGGTATCAAATTAAGTATAAATTTAAATTTTGACGAAATTAATAGAATAATCATAACTGCTTGCGGTACAAGTTGGCACTCTGCTTTGATTGGCAAGCATATAATTGAAAAAATTGCTGGAATCCCTGTTGAAGTCGATTATGCATCTGAATTTAGGTACAGAGATCCTATACTAAGCGACAAAGATCTTGTGATTCTAATTTCACAGTCAGGGGAAACAGCAGATACTTTAGCTGCCCTACGAGAAGCTAAAAAGAAAGGCGCCAAAACTTTAGGAATCGTGAATGTTGTTGGCTCAAGCATTGCTAGGGAAGTAGATTCTGGAATATATTTACATGCTGGGCCTGAAATTGGTGTGGCTAGCACAAAAGCATTCACGTGTCAAATTATTGTTTTGTTGTTGCTTGCACTTTATATTAAACAATTAAAGAATAATTTTGAAACGAAACTTCTTGATGAAATTAGAAATACTCCTTTGATCATAAAAAGCGTTCTACAAGATTCCGCAAAAATTAGAGAATTGGCTGAGAAATTCAAAAACAATAAAAATTTTTTGTATCTTGGCCGTGGAATTAATTTTCCAGTTGCTTTAGAAGGCGCATTGAAATTAAAAGAAATTTCTTATATACATGCAGAAGGTTATCCTGCTGCTGAAATGAAGCATGGTCCTATTGCACTGATTGACGAGGATATGCCTGTTCTTTTTCTTGCTCCAAAAGATCAAACTTATGAAAAGATTTTGAGCAACATGCAAGAAGTTAAAGCTAGAAAAGGGAAAATAATCGCGTTAGTTACAGAAGAAGATCCCAGGATCAGAGAGCTTACAGAAAACATAATCAAAGTTCCAAAAGTTTCTGAGGAATTGTCACCTGTTGTTAATGTTATTCCTTTGCAACTTTTTGCTTATCATCTCGCTGATCTCAAAGGATTGGATGTTGATAAGCCAAGAAATTTAGCAAAAAGTGTTACGGTTGAATGAAAAAATTTAAAAATTCTTTATTTGTCGGTTTTTTATGAATTTAAAAAACATAATACTTGTACCGCATAATCTTTATGGGACATGTACAGATTTAAATAAAAAACTAGGGGAAATTGGAAAAGCAATCGAAATTAAAGGAGATTCTTTTGAGCCATTAAAACTAAAAGCATATTTCCTTACCAAAAAAAGTATGTGTATAGAACCGTTAGAGGGAAGTATAGAGCATGTTAGAATTAATCTGAACAACAGTAACGAAAAATTGATTGTGGAAGGCAAAGGATCTGAAGAAGGCATAAACAAATTATTTGTTGCATATAAGGGCGTAAATCTTGTTATATGTTACAAAAAACAGGAGGAATTCCCTAGATGAATTATCTACTTCTTTTCACTCCAACTTTTTTACAATATTCTGAAACAGGACATCGCGAGCATAAGGGTGACACCGGGAGACAAATTGTTCTGCCGAACAAGACAAAGATTGCGTTAAACTCGCGCCAGTATTTTCTTGGTAAGATTCTTTCAAGTTCCTTTTCAGTTTGTTCAGCTGTCTTTGTTTTGATCCATCCCAATCTGTTTGGAATTCTATGGCAGTGAGTATCAATCGGCAATGCTTCTTTACTGAAAGCAAAGGCAAGGACTATATTAGCTGTTTTTGGCCCAATTCCTTTGATTGATAGCAATTCTTCTTTTGTTTTTGGAACTTTTCCGTGGAATCTCTTGATAAGTTGGGAAGAAACATGTTTTAAAGTCCTTGCTTTTTTATTATAGTGGCCAGTTGAAAAAATGATTTTTTTTAATTTTTTAAATGGCAATTTATTTATTTCTTCAGGAGTTTTAGCTACTTTGAAAAGTTCCTGAGAAACTTAAGTTTTAAAAAGGGCATTTTCTTTATGAAAATATGGGATCAGCAAAACTTACACTTGAGTGCAAAAGGAGAGAAAATCAAATAACTGGACTTTGTGAAATATCTAATGCCGATATAGAAATGATTTTTCTTGCAGATCCTATTGAAGGCCCATATTATAGTCCTGCTTTGAAAGATTTACTTGGTTTTACAGATCTACAAAATTCATTAATAGGATACTATCGTTTTGTTTCTAACCAACAGCTACAACAAGAATTTGAAGAAAGAAGAGAAAGAATATACTTAGAAAGGATGCAAAAAAATTTAGATTTTTCAGCTATCTTATTAGAATCAGAAAAAAAAGCAAAAGTGTCTTTAGAAAATTTTAAAATCGACCCCGGTGTAAAAATAGAAAATCTTGGAAATATTGGGCCAATATGCGCGACAAAAGCCACAAAAAAAATAAAAGAGGAGGTTACTCTTGAAAAAGGAGATTTGCTTAATATTTGTGGAGAAATTATATCCTACGGAAAGGGGTTTTCAGAAGAGCAAGCCAAAGTTTCTGCTTATTTTGAACTGAACGAAAGATTGAATTCAGCTTTGCTGACAGATAAAAGAGATTTCCAAGAATATAGTATTAACGAGTTGAACAGCAAACAACAGAGCTATGTTCATCCAAAAGAATTTTTGAATTGTCTTGCGCTTCCGAAGTTAGAAGAAAAAATTGAATGGGCCGAAGCAACAGAATTAGTTACTGGAAAAAAATCTTTGATGCCGGCAGGTACAATATACTACCTATTATTTCCCAAAGAAGGGATGTATTTACCTTTTTTTGGAAACAGTATAGGGCTTGCATCCTCTCCTGAAAGGAATTATGCTATGAAACATGCACTTTATGAAATAATAGAAAAAGATGCTATCATAACTTCACACCAAGAAACTCTTAAAATTCTTAAAAATGAATCATTTCCAAGCTATATAAAAGATGCAATTAAGGAATTGGATGATAGAGGTTTGGTCACTCAAATATTTTTTTCTGATAATCCGTCTTATTTTATAAAGGTTTCTCTTATGGGAAATCTCCACAGTTTTGAAGGAATGAGATTTCATCCAGATCCCGAGGAAGCTGTGAAAGGTGCGCTTTCAGAAGCTGTAATGACTTATTTAGCTTTTGGATCACCCATTTTTAAAAAAACATCTAAAGTTAAGGGAAACTATGACTTTCAAAAACTTAAAAATTATCAGGACTCTTTAGATTATGTTTTAATGCTTTTCGAAAAAACAAAAATTCCGGTTTATTTATATGAAATAAAAGAAAACCCTTCTGTTGTAAGAGCAATTTCTCCAAAGCTTGTTTATTAAAAATACAAACTTCTGATAAGATTTATAAATCTTCTTTAAGTTATTTTAAAATGGGATTAATGTCAGCAAGAAAGTTAATGAAGAGAAGGAAAAAGTTTAGATGGCGAGACTGGAAATACAAAAGAAGAATGCTCAGCCTAAAGGAAAAATCAGATCCTTTAGAAGGTGCGAGCCAGGCTAGGGGTATAGTACTTGAAAAAGTTCAGCTTGAAGCTAAACAACCAAATTCTGCAATGCGTAAATGTGTTCGTGTTCAGCTTTTGAAAAACAATAAAAAAGTTACTGCATTTGTTCCAGGTAATCTTGCTTCGAGATTTATAGACGAGCATGACGAAGTGCTGATAGAAAGTATAGGTGGGAAACAGGGTCGAGCAAAGGGTGACATTCCTTGTGTTAGGTATCAAGTAATAAAAGTAAATGATCAGCCTCTTGCAATGCTTGTTCGGGGCAAAATTGAAAAAGGTAGAAAATGAACGAATATGTAACAACTCAAAATCTTGGCTTTTTATGTAAGGCTTGCTCCTTGGTAGAAAGAATGACTGAATCAAAAGCAATTAGCGACATCCTAAGGACTTCTGGATTTTTTTTTGCCCCAACTTACGTTTATTTTTTAAAGCAAACCCCCGATACATACTTAACCGAAAGACAGTTAAAAGATAAGCAATTTATACTTAATTATTGTAAACAATTCGAACTAAGAAAATCATAAAAATGGGTTTTAAAATCTTTAATTTATATTCGGTTGAAGATGTTAAAATACAAGATATTGGCTTGAGAGATTATATAAACTTAAATGCAAAGCTTCTTGTTAAATCTCGTGGTCGTGAGCGGGAGAGATTTGGCAAGGCAAAGATAAATATAGTGGAAAGGTTAATAAATAGAATAGCAACACCTGGGCATCGTGGTAAGAAGCATAAAATCATTACAAGGGTTTCGGGCAAATACACCCAGCATGCCAAAGTCGTTCTAGAAACTTTTAAGATAATCCAAGAAAAAACAAATCAAAATCCAATTCAAGTTTTTGTAAAAGCAATTGAAAATGCAGCTCCTCATGATGAGATCACAACAATCGAGTACGGTGGAGCAAGATACCCGCAAGCAGTGGATTGTTCGCCACAAAGACGCTTAGATCTTGCTCTTAGAAACATGGTTCATGGAGCTTTTGATAAGAGCTTTGGAAAAAAAGCAAAGTTCTCTGAAACACTTGCTCAGGAAATTATTAATGCCGCAAATAATTCGAATGAGAGTTACGCAATAAAGAAAAAAATTGAGATAGAAAAACAAGCTGATTCTGCACGTTAATAAGGTAAAGTTTGTTGCCTGCATAAACACAACTTTTAAAAATCTTCTTTCGATATGTTAATATGGCAAAAGAATCAAGAATCGAGAGAATTAGAAGACTTATTTTTAAACAAGAAAACATAAGAAATGTTTGTACTTCAGCACATATACATCATGGGAAGACAGCAATGACCGATAATCTTCTTGCTGCAGCAGGAATGATGGCTTCAAAATACGCTGGTGATCTTGAAAAGGGAATGATGACATGGCAGCATGCTGATGAACAGGAAAGGCTTTTGACAGTTGATGCTGCAAATGTTTCAATGGTTCACGAATTTCAAGGCCAAGATTATCTTATTAATCTAATAGACACACCAGGGCATGTTGATTTCTCGGGCAACGTGACTAGGGCAATGCGTGCAGTTGATGGCACAATAGTCCTTGTATGCGCTGTTGAGGGTGTTATGCCCCAAACAGAAACAGTAATCAGACAAGCATTAAAGGAGAGGGTAAAACCAACCCTCTTCATAAATAAATTTGATAGACTTATAACAGAATTAAAACTTACACCAGAAAAAATGCAAGAAAGGATAATCAAAATAATAGCTGATTTTAACAAATTAATAGAAAAATATGCTGAACCAGAATATAAAGAAAAATGGAAAGTGAACGTAAGTGACGGAAGTGTTGCTTTTGGTTCTGCTGTTAATAACTGGGCTTTATCGTTGCCATATATGCAAAAGAAGAAAGTCACTTTTAAAGAAATTTCAAAAATATATGATATGTCTGAAGAAGAAAGAAAAGATTGGTGCTGGAAAAATGCTCCTTTGTATGAAATTATTCTAGATATGGTAATAAAACATCATCCATCCCCTTTAGAAGCGCAGAAATACAGGATTCCGAAAATATGGCACGGCGATCTAGAATCTGAGTTTGGCCGCGATCTTCTTCAGTGCAACGCAAAAGGTAAAGTTGCCTTCATAATTACAAGAATAATTATAGATCCAAGAACAGGCAAAGAAATAAGTGTAGGAAGGTTATTCTCAGGCACACTAAAAGCAGGAATGGAAGTTTATCTTAATCAAGCAAAAGTAAAACAAAAAATCCAACAAGTCTTGTTTTATGATGGTATAAAAACAGAGGCTTTGGATGAGATTCCTGCAGGTAATGTTCTTGCAGTAGCTGGAATAACAGGCAATGCATCTGAGACAATAACACTTGAGCCAGAAACCCCTTTTGAGGAAATTACACACCTCTTTGAACCAGTTGTTACAGAAGCAATTGAAGCTAAAAAGGCAAGTGACTTACCGAAACTAATAAATGTTCTTAAACAAGTTGCTAAAGAAGATCCTTCTATCAAAGTCCAAATTAATGAAGAAACAGGACAGCATCTTATAAGTGGTATGGGCGAGTTACATCTTGAGATTGTAGCGAATAGAATAAGAACCGAGAAAAATGTTGAAATAAACACCTCGGTTCCGATAGTTGTTTATCGTGAAACTGTAACTAAACCAAGTCGTGTCTTTGAAGGAAGATCACCCAACAAACACAATATCTTCGAAATGCAAGTCGAACCTTTAGAAACCCCGGTTTATGAAGCAATAAAATCAAAAGAGATTCCTGAGATGAAAATAAAAAAGAAAGATGAAAATCTTTTTAAGGTACTTACTAGTTTAGGTGTAACCCATGATGAAGCTAGACAATATAAAGAAATTTACAGGGATTGTGTTTTTCTTGATAAGACAAGGGGAATTATAGCAATTCAAGAAGTTATTGAAATGGTTATGCAGGCATTTGAACAAATAGTTGATCAGGGAGTTCTTGCTCGAGAACCATGTATGAAATTAAAAGTTTCTTTAATTGATTGTAAGCTTCATGAAGACGCTATTCACAGAGGTCCTGCACAAGTGATTCCAGCTGTTAGAGAAGCTGTGAAAGCGGCTATCTACGATGCTAAGCCCTTACTTTACGAACCACTCCAAGTCTTACAGTTCGAAGCTCCATTAAAATATATGGGTGAAATAAATAAAATAATTCAAAGCAAACGAGGTCAGTTGCTTGGAGTGGAACAAGAGGAGGACCAGGTTACAATAAAAGCACAGATGCCTGTAAGCGAGATGTTTGGCTTGTCAAATGACTTGAGAAGTGCAACAGAAGGCAGAGCAACTTTTTATATAGTTGACCAGTTATTTGCTCCTGTACCTCGAGAATTGCAAGACAAATTAATAAGACAAATCCGTGATAGAAAAGGATTGGCTGAGGGGCAATAATTTTTATTTTATAACTTTATAATCTAATAATATTTATAAACAATTTCTATACATCAATTAGAATGCTTGTCAAAAATGACATCTGGAATTCTACTTTATGAAATGCGATATAAACTATTTTATATAGATTGTAGCATAGTACTTGCTGACGATACTTTTTATGAAAGGCTTATAGAATACCTCAAAGAAAGTAAGACAAACAAAATACTTGGTGGAAAAAATGGAATATTAATAAGAAGAATAGATGAAATTAGTGAAAATGTGAAGAGGTCAGTACAAAAATTAAATGAAGGAAGAACAGTAACAGAAACCGAAATAGAATCGGCCCTTGCTCTTTGATTGTTTATCTAACCAAAAAATTATAAATGGGGGATAGCATTCCATGCTATGACCAACAGATCTCAATTTTCTATGTGTAAAAATTGCAAACTTAATTTTAGTTGTTGCAAAATTGTACCCCCAATGATTTTTGAATTTGAAAAATCAAATTTTCAAAATCATATAATTTTTGATAAATTCAAAGATAAACAAGTTCTTTTATTAAAAAAAGCGACAAGGCTTGCACTTTTTTGAAAAAGGACAAATTTCAAATTTATAGTAAAAGACCATTTAATTGTGTAATATTCCCATTTGACATTAGAAGAATCAACGGAAAATTATGTTGGGTTCTTTTAGATTTTTGTTTTAGGCCAGAAAATATTGAGCAGAACTTAAAGGAGTTTGAAAAGACACTTTCACAAATAGACCATGAAGAATTAAATCTATATATGGATTATACTTGTGCAACAAAAGATTTGAAAAATGTTAAATTCAAAATTTTGCGTGAAGTTAAAACGAACCGAGTAAATGTAGAAATTTTACATCACAAAAATTATAGATTTATGTTTATAGATGGCCACTCATGGATGTGGGATACACCACAAGAAAGAAAATTACAAGAAAACTTGGCAAAAAAAGCCTTTGGAAATGTTTTAATTGCTGGTTACGGTCCTGGAATCTTGCCCAAATTTTTGATTAAAAATCCAAAAGTAAAATCTATTACAATAGTTGAAAAATACCACGAAGTTATTGAAAAAATTAGAGAGCTTGATAAAATA